>NZ_JVSR01000079.1:0-26159 GCF_001069785.1 Streptococcus parasanguinis | reverse complement strand
TCCTTTTAGTTTTACCTTAATTCGTTTGTTGTTGTAGTAATCAATATAGTCGACAATGGCTTGTTCCAAGTGCTCAAGTGACTGAAACGTATTCTCATAACCATAAAACATTTCAGACTTAAGAATGCCAAAGAAAGATTCCATCATACCGTTATCTGGGCTATTTCCCTGACGTGACATAGATGGTTGGATTCCCTTATTCTTTAAAAAATGATGATAGAAATCGTGTTGGTATTGCCATCCTTGGTCACTATGGAGAATTGTATTTTCATAATGGTTCGCTGTAAAGGCTTGTTCTAGCATAGCTTTCATTTGTACTAAGTTCGGCGAAGTAGAAAGATTGTAGGAGATAATTTCGCTGTTAAAGCCATCTAAAACTGGTGATAAATAAAGCTTGAATGAAAGGTATAATAAAAAAACTTGTTATGGAAATCGTTTTTGGTTGAAACCGAGAATAACATCGGAATTATAAGGAGATATACTAAATTTTTTAAAAATTAGCAATGATTGCGCCTTCATTTGATAAGGCGTATAATAAAATTGTATCTAGTATACAAAGTGGAGAGTAGCAAGATTGGAGGCAAATTATGAATGGATATCAAGTTGATACAGCAAATTTAGCTGAGCTATCAAGAATTGGTAATAGTAATCAAAGAATTGGGGATGTTGAACCACAAGCTACTATTACAACAATTCCTCTTACACTTATTTTAACAGCGCACCTATGTGCTCCTGTTACCATAATTACTGTAACTTTCAAAAAGCGTTGTTTCTAAGTAAATTATAATTTAATTAAAGTAGTGCTACTCTCCATTTTTTATATTAAAGCATAGATAGGGGTTATTATGAGAGAATATGAGATAGTTGATAAGAGTTCATTATTGGAAGCAATTTACAGTATTTTTGACTTGGATTATCACGAATCAAAACTTATTGAAATATGTAATAAAGTTGGAACGGTAGAGTTGTATTCTCGTTTAAAAAAACAGCTAGACGATAGTATTTTTTATTTAATTTCAAATGCTTTAGCTGAAGAATACCAATTTTACAAGAAAAATCATATCTTACATGGTGACAACTATGTTGATAGAACGGAAGATTTTTTATCAAAGTTAAGTGAATATAGTGGTATATCTTCTTTCCTTGAGAAGTATCCTATTCTAAAAGATAAAATTAATATAAAAATAAATAATTTTTTTAGTTATTCTATCGAAATTATAACTAATTTAGAAAAAGATAAACAGGCAATAAGTGAAGTAACTGAAATTGAAGATTTTACTATTAGTTCAATTTCTGATACAGAAGGAGACACTCATAATGGTGCTTCAGTCCGAATTGTCGAGTTATTAAATGGTGAGAAAGTAGTCTACAAACCTCGTTCTTTAGCCACAGATAATATGCTACACTCTGTGATAAATTTCCTAAAGGAAGTAGATAGTAGTTTAAAATTTTATATTCCATGGAGTATTAGCTTTGATGATCATTCATGGCAGGAATTTATTGAAGATAGTCCATTAAACAGTTGGGAATCAGTTTCAGAATTTTATTATCTGTCTGGTATCTATTTGTCTGTATTTTTATTATTTGGCACTTGTGATTTACATTACGAGAATATCCATGTGAAAAATCAATCACCAGTATTTATTGACTTAGAAGTTCTTGGATTGGGAGAGGCTTCAGAAGGTTTTCCTATATTTAAATTTGATTTACCGCAAACAAGTGTTTTAAACAGCTATCTCTTACCTATACCTTCTAATAAAGATATAATGTTATTTAATGCAAGTGGTTTATTTCCAGATACAAAAAATTCAAAAACAACCATAATCAATGAGTTAGAAATCTCTGAAGTAAATGAATGGAAATTTGTTCAAAGAGAAATCAGAGCAACTCATTTGATTGAAAAACTATCCTACAATGGAAAGAAGGTTTTACCGGAACAAGTCGAAAAAGAAATAAAAGCGGGTTTTACAACAGGTCTTGATATTATTCTTAAAAATAAAGATATAATTAGGTCTATATTGAATGATGGCTTTAAGCAAGTTATAAAAATTCGACAAGTATTGCGACCAACGGTTGTTTATAGTAAATTTTTGGAAGTGTCTAATTCTTATAAATACTTGACTTCATCTGATGCTAGAGATAATTTATTTAATGTTTTACTAGAAAACTTCAAGCCAGGTAATTTAGGATATTTTAGGGTACAGGATGAGATAGGGCAATTAAAGAATGATGATGTACCTTGTTTCTATATGTATTCTAACTCAAAGAATCTTTATAATAATAACGACATTATTATCGAAGATTATTACTCAAAAGACTATCAAAGTGCTTTGTTTGAGAGATTGGACTTGCTAGATTATCCAGACCTTGAAAAACAAATTAGGTATATTGAGTTATCTCTTGCAGCCTATTATCCCCTAACTGATTTTTTTCATCCAATTAATGAGAGTGGAAAAAGAGAGAGAAAAATTGAGGAAATCACGAATGAGTTCATTGATTATATTTCTGATGTAAGTGTTGAATATGCACCAGATAGATTAGAGCTTTATACACTTCAAGTCAATTCATTAAATGGTGAAGAGAAAATGTTTATTGAAGGTATAGAATCTGGCTTATATAATTCTGGAGGAATAGTGCTTACTCTGATTAATTTAGATAATAGTAAGTCTCAAGAAACTGCAAAAAAATTGTATGACACAATAAAAGAAAAAGCTTTATCATATTTAAGAAATCCGCAAAATGAGATAAATATAGGAGTTTTTACAGGTTTGGGAGGATTGGTTTATCTTACATATCAATTCTATAATAAGACAAGAAGTCAAGAATATCTTAATACTTTAATGGAACTACAGTCTCTAATTAAGAAAAAATATGAGCAAATAAAAGTAGATAAATTTAATGATTTTATTAATGGTGAAGTTGGTTTACTAACTCTCCTATCTAATATCTATCAAAAGGAAAGTGACTTGGTAGATTCAGAACTCATGGATACTCTATATGAGATAGTAAAAGAGTCGTTTTTAGAAACAAATGATCTTTCTTATTCTCATGGAATAATAGGAGAAGGCATTTCATTGTTATCATTATACAAAATACATCCTTCAGTGCATATTTTAAACAGAATAGAAGAGATTCTTAAATCAGTAAAAGCTAATATTGATTTACTAAAGGAAAGTAATTCATGGTGTAGAGGTATGATGGGTTACTATTTATTTCTCTATAGAATTGCTGAAGAAAATTTCGCCTTTTCAGAAAACTGTAAATTGGAACTTGGCCGATTAACTATTGACGATGTGAAGAACTTATTAAGTTTAAATAGTATTTCATTATGTCATGGTAACGTTGGAAATATTTTGATATTAAATAGAATTTGTAATTTGTTCAATAAAAACGTGAGAGATTATTGTATGGATGTTGTATCGAACTCTATCTCAGATCCCTTCTTGATTAAATGGACAAGGGGCTCAAGTCATTATCTGGAATCCTTTATGTTGGGAATGTCTGGTAGTATTTATGCAATGGAATTAATTCGTAAAGGTGGTGGACCATTAATACATTTGATGGAAGTATAGTAGCAAAGGAGAGGGAAATGAAAGTATTCGTTTGTACTGGAGCGATTGGACATGATTTTTCAACAACAAATTTTGTTGTTGAAGAGTTCATAAAAGGATTAATAAAACATGGTAATGAAGATGTGACTGTGTTTTATGCAAATTTATTGAATTATCATATTGAATTTTGCGATGGGTCTATACAGCCTTTTATAACCGGGAAAACTCAGTCAAGTGATGATATGGTTTTTTTAGAAAAAGAAATGTTATCGTCAGATTTGATTGTTATAGCTTCGCCGGTTTATGCAAATACTGTCTCAGGGTCTATTAAGACATTTATAGACAGGATTGCTCACTGGACACATCTTTTTAGATTGTGTGGTAAGTATGGAGCGTTATTTTCAATTTCTAGTAATAGTGGAGCAGAAGATACGTTAAACTATTTAAACGATATCATGGGAACTATGGGACTATCAATTGTTTGCAAAGAAAGTTTTATCACGAATACTTATACAAAGGAAGCTATAAAAAATATTTTAGATGTTCAATCTGCACTTGTAATTAAAAAAATTGAATCAGGAACTCTGGAATTCAGCCACGATCAAGAATATAATTTTAAAAAATACCAAAAACTGTATAGTAATGGTAAAGGCTATGCAAATGAATTGGACTATTGGAAAAGTAATAAAATGTTTGAGGTTGAGAGTCTATCTCAATTAGCAAAAACTTATAGTGGTGGTGTGATATTATGAATGACGATGACTGGTTGATGCGCCAATTTAAAGGTGTTTCTAATATGATTGGAACTATCTTGAATTTAAAAGTTAGTCAACTTGATTTAGGTATTGTAGAGGATGAGGAGGGAAATTTAATTAAAGGAGAAATATATTTAGAAAATCTTTTAAAATCTGAAAGATTTTTAGAAGTCAATTCTTTCATAAAATCTAAAATGAAGGTACTAAATTTCCACGAGTATACAATACTGATTGATTACTATATTGGATATTTATCAAGTTTAGATAGTGAGATTTTTAAAAAAAACCAACTAGATCCAAAGAAGATAAAAGAAATAGAAGCTAATCTAAAGCAATTTGAGTGGTAATATGAAGACAGTCTTATTTAAAACAAAAAAAATGCTTTTAATTTTATTATCTATATTGATAATTCTAGAGTCGCTCTTAGCAATTCCCTTACCATATATATCTAAATTTCTAATTGATGATGTAATTGGTAAAGGAAACTATGAAAAAACTGAGCTAGTTTTTATTGTTTTTTTGATATTTTTATTCCTTCAATTTACATCAAGCAACTTTTTGACTAGAGTAACTGCTAAAATAGAAGTAGACTTAATAAAATTTATTAGACAAAAAATTATAATATCTATTCTAAGCAAAAGATTCATATCTGATGATGATAAAAGTAGAGCGCAAGAGATAATTTTGAATGATATAGAAACATATGTTTCAAATATACTCACCATATTTTATGCCCTTCTATCAAATCTATTAAAAATCATAGGATGTGTAACTATTATTCTACAGATTAACTTCTGGTTAGGTGTGGTGTGTCTTGTTTTTGTACCAGTGTATGTTTTTTGGACAATTTTTATTAGTAATAAATTAAAAAACCTTACTTATATAGCAAAAAATAATCGAGATAATCTAATTCATACTACTGTGAATATATTATACAACCATCTAACGGTAAAAATATATAATTTATTTCAATTGGTATATACATCATTTAAACTAGTTGTAAATGAGAATGCAACTACTCTTAAACGTATTAAAATATACTCTAATATTGTGTCTATTATATCTAATTTGATAATTACATCAGCAACGTTTTTACCCATCTTTATTGGTATTAATTTAGTTAAAAATAATATTTTGACAGTTGGTGATTTAATTGCTTTTAATGCTTATATAGGGATGTTATTTTCTCCTATAACAGCTATTATCTCGACAATAACTACTATAAAATTGAATTCGGTTTATCATACACGAATTACTGAGTTTTTATCTGGCGATGGATATATTAATACTAGTTTTTCAACAAAATCTACAATTAATACGTTGATTATGAAAAATGTGAATCTATTTGTTGATGATCAAAAAATAGTAGAATCAATTAATTTAGAATTAAAATCTGGAGATATCATACAGGTTAAAGGAGATAACGGAAGTGGAAAATCGTTATTTCTAAAGTCTATGATTAATCTAAATGAATTTTCGGGTGATATTATTTTCAATGGTATTGATATAAAGGAAAAAACGATAGAACAACTAAGTAATGAAATTGTTTATGTCTCTAATGAACTTGGATTTGTTGGAGGAAAACTAATTGAAAATATACCTGAAACTGAAGAGATCAAGCATATCTTTGAAATTGTTAATTTGTCATCAAGATTAAAGAAAATTGAAAATTTATTTGATTTTGCCATGGAGAATATTGTTAATGAATTTAGTTCAGGAGAATTACAAAAATTAAAAATTGCCCGAGCTCTGAACAAAAAACCTAAAGTTTTACTATTAGATGAAATGTTTTCTCATATTAGTAAAAACGATTCAAGCATGATACTTGAAAATATTTCAAGCTATTTACCTGATGCTATTATCATTTTAGTAGAACATCATTATGCTTCAGAAATTGTTACTCAAGTTTATAAAATAAATCAAAGAAAAATCGTGAAAGTGTAAAGGAAAATCGCATCAAGTTCATCATTATGTGACGAATAAAAGTGGCTTTTTCTACAAGAAAATAGACTCCATAATTCCTACGGTAGTTTTACTCACTACAGAAATTATAGAGCCTTTTTATATTACTTGTTAAATGGTTGTAATTGGGATTTTCTTAAGTTGAACTTGTAAAATAGAAGTGTACACATTTTTAATCTATAGTCGTAGAGATTTAGTAAAACTATAGGCAAATATAGATCTTTTTCTGTAATTTACTAATGTCTGTTATAATGGACATTATTTAAAATTTCCATTATAACAGACATTGATACAGTTTTGTAACATTATTTTGGTATAGTAATATTATAAAAGGAGGCGAGAAATATGAGAAAATTTGTTAGCATATTATTGTTGTCATTATCAATAATTACGCTAATTGCTTGCACTAAAAATAAGCAACAATCTCTGGATGGCGAATACTATTGGATATCAAGTGAAAGAAATGAATTGGCATTTACTATAAAAGGGAATAGAGGTTCAATAAAACACGGAGAAGCTGATAGTTTTACAATTGATCAAGAAAGTAACACCTTCCTTTTATCAGGAGAAGGTAGAGCTGATTCAACAGTAAAATATAAAGTTAAGGATGGCACCATTACAGTCGATATATCTGGAATAGAACATGAATATTACCAAAAAGGCAGTAAAGCATATAATAAAGCACTTCAACAATATAATAAGTAGAAATAGAGCGATGAAGTTTTGATTTCTTATTTATATTAGGTTATAAGAAAACACCCCAAAAGAAAGAGGGAAATCTAACTTTTGGGGTGTTGTCAATTTTAAGAGCGTTGAATATGTCTTTATTTTGTGAGTGAGACACGGAAATCATTGTATTTGCTGTAATCAAAATCTTCATTGAGACCTGTTACAAATACAATTGGTGTATAATGGCCCTCTTCTAAAATAAAACCGGCTTTTACCTTGGCATTGGCTCCCCCAAGTCCCGCAATACCAGGAAGGAGTGCCTCAAAAGCCCCTGGTTCATCCGTATCCCAGTAATAGATATTACCAGAAGCTTGAACAGCTTTTGCTCTAGTCGTTGCTGTACGAATTGGGTTCACATCTGCTTGATAAAAGTTTGCTGTCGTAGTGACCGTTCCGTCCGCAGCCACTGTCATTTGGACATCTTTCGCAATTTCAGTTGTACCTGTCCAAGTCCCTACCAGCTCTGCAGGAACCATTTGAGATGAATCTGTAGCTTTGTCACCACTTGTTGTATTAGACGCTGTGGTTGTTTTACTTGATTGTGTTGTTTCTTCTGAACTAGATTCAGTTGCTTTTGTATTTTTCTTTTTAGAAGACTGATTTGTTTTATTCTGACTAGATTTCATAGAAGTCTGTGTTTCTTTTACAGAAGAACTGTTCTCCTCTTTTTTAGAACCACAAGCTACTAGTAGAGTTGCAGAAGTCAAGCCTAAAAGTGCTAAACTTGTCCATTTTTTCATAATTATGATACCTCACCTAAATTTATATTAGCTATTATATTACAATGTTACAGAATGTCAAGCGTTTTTGAAATATTTTTGTAACACTTGTAATTTGTCTAAATATTTAAGGATTTGGCGCATAGGGTTACAAAGTAAAAGATTTCTATATTCTTTATTACATAGTCATCAGAAATAGAAAATCAACGTAAAAAAACTACTGTTAGAGTTTCATTGGTACAAAATTACCAACAATAATTCCTACAATTCTAGGATCTTCATCATAAGAAAGAAAAATATCTTTATAGTTTGGATTGATAGAAACCAGCCTTAAGCCATGCTCCTCTCGATAAACTCGTTTAATATAAGTCTGGCTATTGCAGATTACGGCATAAACTGCTCCATCATAATCAAATCCTGTCTCACGAATGAGAGCCACAGAGCCATTTTGATATTTGGGCTCCATTGAGTCGCCAGAAATCCATGAGGCGAAATCGTGGGCTAGCTCTTCATTAAAATAGACGGTATCATAGTTTTGATCGTTATAAACTGATGAACCGATACCAGCAGACATTTTTTCATAAACATGATATTCGTATAGTTTTTCTGATATCGAAATAACTTTCTTACATTGTTCTTTTTGAACTAGACTTCTAACATAACTAAGTGCTTGATCTTTTCCTTCATCTGATAAAGCATTGTATATCCTGACGATTTCTATCTCCGTAAAATAGCCTTTTGGAGCATTTAGAATCTGCTCCAAAAGCTTTACTTTTTCTCTAGATGGTTGTTTTACTCCACGCTCCCATGCTGAATAAGCTTGATAACTAATACCTAAACGATCCGCAATATCTTTTTGAGTCATTTTTAGCTCTTTTCTACGAGCTTTTAGTTTTTCTGGTTGATACATCGTTTTCCTCACATTAATAGTAATTTCAATTCAGCTTTTTGTTTTGCCTCTTTGTCTGTTAGCTTATTTTTATCCCAAACATAAGCTATAGATTTTCCTCTATCATAAATGAGCCATACTTTTAAATTTTTTCGGCAAGTCTTTATTGTTTTCCAATTCTTTTGATCTAGAAGTTCTGGATACTCTTGACTGGTTACGAAGCCTCTTTTGTTCAAAGATCGCTCTATCTTATTGATTAGAGAAGTCTGGTAGTTGTTAAACTCCTTTATAATCTGTTCTTTGATACTGTGAAACAAAAGGAGGAGTGTAGCATTTTGTCCTTCTATATATTCCTCAATAGCTTGCTTAATGAAGCCTTCTTTCCCAGGATAATATTCTCGTAAAAGATCTAAGAGGCGAAAAAACAGTGCCTGTTTTGAAACATCCAGACTATTTTGAATATGTTGAAAGGTGTTGCAACCATAATAAATCTTTGACAACAAAACAATGTCCGGCATTAATACTACAGCAGAGAAAATATTCGCTTCTCGCTCTAGTAGGTTCTCCTGATTATCAATAGATTCAGCAAAATAAGTGCCTTCATGCTTAAGTATGAAATGCCCTAGTTCATGACACAGAGTAAAATTCTGCTTTACAATTGGATTATCCTTTTCATAAGAAAAACTAATACCTAAGTCATCGATAACGGTTAATCCTTCAATCTTGTGATTTGAGAAGTGGTGACTGGTTACCTTGATTATATGTTTATCTATGCAGTGTTGGAAGAAATATTTAAAATGATAGTTTAATATGGATATGGACTTATCCTGCATAAACTTATATAGTACTTGTTTTGTCTTGTTACTTACTTTTATATATAACGGATCCAAGCAATACTACCTCCTTTATATCTGAACTAAACTTTTTTGGTTTAGTTTTCTTTTTTCAAAAAAGTGGATTAAAGTCCACTTTATCTACTTTTAGCATATAAAATCGTTAGATTATATTTGTTTATTTTATACCTCTGTATACCAATGATGATATTTTATTTATAACAGAATTCATCCTACCTTTTAATACATCGATTAAACTATGTTTTCTAACTTTCTTAAATATAGCATTTATTATTTGTAAAGCTAAATAACTAATAAATATAACAAACACTCTATCCAAACCTATAAAAATAATACCAGTGAATGAATTTTTACAAACTCTATTTGTAGGAATTGAAATTTTGTTAAATAGATCTAGAAATATTGTATTATCTCCAAACATTGAGATAATGGAATATAGAATCATTGAAGATGATCCTATAATTAATTTTAATATATATATATTTCTATCAACAATATCCTCATTATCTTTGGTATCATGTACCCCATTTAACGGATTTACTTTATCCTCAGATATTCTCCAAATATCTTTTGAAATAATTAAAGAAATAAGAGCCAGAGACAGAGTGACCAACACCCAATTGTCCTTTTTGATTATCCCTAAAAAAAATGTTAAAGTCAAACAAAGTGCCAAAAATGTAATATTTGCTCCGGTGACACTAAAGAATGAAATAAAAAGATTAATAATATAGTACAAATCTATAAAAAGAGTTAATAATAAAATAATTATACTATCAATATATGAGTACTCTGCCCTAGGTATAATATTCACAATTATAAATTGAGTAGAAAAAAACAATAAAGCTATGAGTGCTGTTTTTCTTCTATAATTTGAAGTATATTTATATATATTCAAACTGTCAAAAAAACTAATTTTTTTTAGCTTATATTCATTTTCTAAAAGTAACTTTTTTTTAAAATAAAAGAATAGAGCCCCTAAGAAAATGTAGATACATAATCCATAAAAAAATTTTAGTCCGAATCTTTCACTATTAAACAGATTGTCCTTATATATACAATATCTATATCCTATCATAAATAAAGGTAGTAAAAAAACAAAAAAATGTAAATTGATTAGTTTATTATCGTTACTTTTTGATAACTTTTTATCAAAAATATAAATATTATTTAGATATAATTTATCGTTCTTTCTATCATAAAAAAACTCTAATAATATTTTTTGGCTATCATAAAAACGAGTAATTTCTTGTTTGTCTATTATTTGCTTATATTTTCTGAGAATCTTTTCATCCTGAAATATATTTTTTTCGGCTTCTTTATTAAGCTTTACTTTCTCAGTCTTTAACTTAAATTGTTCTATTAAACGAACTAATCTAACCTCTATTTGTATGATTTTTTTTCTTGTATTCTCATCCAAAGCTAAAAACGTGTTATTATAACTAAATCCACGTTTAATAGTAAGTTTTTTATTTTTCATTAAATAATTTTTTCCTCTCTTCCATAAATTCAATTAACTCCTTTTTGAAAATTTTCTTTTCTTCCGCAGTTAAACCTTTTGAATTCATTCGAAAAAGAACTTCTACGTTATCTAATTCTTCATCATTGCCGGCAAGATAATCCATCGTAACTCCAAAGAAATTCGCAAACTTCTCTAAAGTTTCAGATGATGGTTTTCTTTTACCACTTTCCCATTGCTGATAATTAGGTTGTTTAATTCCAAATTCTTCCGCAATTTCTTTTTGTGTTAATCCTTTTTGTAAACGTAGTTCTTTTAATCGTTCTGGAAATCCCATTTCTAATTCCTCAAAAATTTTTAAAATATTTTGCAATAACCTCTTGACAATATACTCAACCGAGTATATAATATAAATATATTCGAAAGAGTATATTTCTTCTAAAAATAATAACCTTATTTTAGAAGGTTTTGATCATTGACAATTAAATAAAAAGTGCGTCTGACAACCAGAGGACTGACTATCAAACTACACTAAACTTCGTACCTTTATTGTAAATGTTTTGATACTAAAAGTCAAGTCCGTTTTATGGTTGAAGTGAAGATAGAAAACATTTATTTGTGGGCTTCCACGCATTTCGGACTTTCGCACTTTTCCGAATAGTAAAGTGAACTGGCTTCGCCAAAGGGCGTAAGAGAATCCCTTGGGTATGATCAAGACTACCTAAAGAGATTGGCTGGGAAAGCGATGGTAATTGACGCAAAGCACCTTGCTAAACGTTGCCACCGTGGAAAGAGGGATCTTTCCAACCAAATAACTTTTCTTTACTGCTGTCTATCATTATTGATAGACCTACTCTCAAGCTACTAAGTTCTTTCCTTTTTTCACTTAGTAGCTTTTTTACTTATTACAATAAAGGAGAAAAATATGACAAACTTTTTTCGCACTACAATGTAAACGACTCTACGATAACTATGAATTTACGTATGGTATGTTTAGCGAATCTGATAAACTACAGGCTAAACTCTATGCTCAAGCTCAAATTGATTTAGACCATCTCGCAGATGATGCTCGTAGAAATGGCTATGCTCATGGGGATATTCAGTTCTATAGTCGTATGTTTAAACGCAAACTTTTTACACACTATTACTCAAGAGTGAAGCAACTGGCTTAACTCTTTTTATTTTACACTCAGAAAGGAAAATCTTATGATCTCAGAAACACTTAAAATGAAACCAGAATTTATTGGCCCTGCTTACTACGAACGTTTGGGAAATGCTCCTAAATTTATTTTTGGAAAAGAAGGAAAATACCAACGTCACATTCTAAACAGTGCAGAGCACGGTGCCTTTCATGTCATTACACCAGCCTCTACAACGGTCTTTCCAGAAGATGCTCTAGTAGAAGCAGTTAACCCAATCTTTTTCCCAGACACTGCGCTAAATGGCAATAATGTTGCACCTTATCTCAATGTCTTTGCGGAAAAATTGGTACTTAAAAAATAAGAATTTAAAGGAGAAAATTACATGGCTAAAATTGGATTAAACTACGGAGAAAAACTACAAATTGCTGACAAGACTTATCGTGTCATTACAGATGGACTAGATGTCCCAGCTGTCCTTGGAAAACTGTCTTTCCGAGGCATTGAAGGTCCTGATATCATCTTTGAAGTGGATCGCTCACAACGTAATCCTGATGGATCATTTGTCCAAGTCAATACAGGTGAGATCCGTGGAATTGTCGTAGGGATTCACTCTTCTGTCCAGCACGAAACCCTCTTTTTCACGATCGCAGACATGTCAGATTCTGAAATTGAAGACCTAGGTATTAAATACCGAGAAGAGGTTGAACTAGAAGATATTGTTATCACGCATACCCACGTCAATCGTAATGATATCTATAAGCTCTTTGCTTCTAAAATCAAGAAAAAAACTGGAGGCACACCAACTAAAGAAAACAAACCGGTAGAAAATAAGAAGGAAAACTAGGGGGTGATGCAGGATGAAACTCTTTACCTATCGGGGAAAAAGAGTTCGAGTTTTTCATCGTAAACTAAAGGGAATCACATGGTTTATCTGGTGGTTTCCTTTTTTGTTGGCTATTAGTTATTACAGCTACTTACATCTAGAAGAATTAAAAGTCCATCCCTTACCTCAAGGATATTTTCTAGGAGCTGGGCTTCTCTTTTCTTTGCTTCTCTCTTGGTTTATTAATCGTGTTTGCTACAGGAAGATGCTCTTTTTTCAAAAGCTCAATAGCCTTCGAATTCTTTCTCGCTTTTTGCTAGAGAATAACCTCTATCTAGTTAAAAAGGTCAGACGTGAAAACAAGATCATTGAAAAAATCACCTTACCTCAAGTGTATATCAAACAGTCTCGCTACAAGATTGAAGTGAGTTTCATTCTAGAAGGTAATAAATTTCAAGATCGCTTCCTCAACCTTGGAGCTACGCTTGAAGTCATGTTTAATGGAGATTTTCGAAATAAAACCT
The DNA here is from genome assembly GCF_001069785.1 of Streptococcus parasanguinis. GTDB lineage: Bacteria > Bacillota > Bacilli > Lactobacillales > Streptococcaceae > Streptococcus > Streptococcus parasanguinis_T. The sequence goes on along the minus strand of NZ_JVSR01000079.1, from coordinate 12,755 downwards.
TTGATAACCGCTTTATCAAATATGAAATTGCTATTAACCGAATTGATAGCCGAATCACCATAGATGAAGTAAAGGTCAAAGGATCCAAACTCCAGCTCATGAAAGATGTATCTTGGGATTATATCGAAGAACCTCATCTTCTCATTGGTGGTGGAACAGGTGGAGGAAAAACCGTTGTTCTCATGACTATTATCTACGCTCTAGCTAAAATTGGCTTTGTCGATATCTGTGATCCAAAGAATTCGGACCTGGCTGGATTAAGGAAAATTCCAGTCTTTCATGGCCGAGTCTACACAAGTAAGGAAGATATCATCAACTGTTTTAAAGACAATGTAGAGTTCATGGAAAAACGCTATGAATTGATGTCTACTTCGCCAAAATTCATTCTGGTGGATGAGTGGGCAGCTCTTATGGCAAAGATTGATCGTGACTATAGCCAACAGTCAGAACTCATGGAATATCTCTCACAGTTAGTTCTAGAAGGTCGTCAAGCTGGAGTCTTTATCATCTTTGCTATGCAACGGCCCGATGGAGAATTTATCAAAACGGCTCTTCGGGATAACTTTATGAAGCGTCTCTCTGTCGGTCATTTAGAATCAACAGGATATGACATGATGTTTGGAGATGCCAATAAAACCAAAGAGTTCAAAAAGCTGGATGAAATCAATGGAGTCAAGGTCAAAGGACGGGGCTATATCGCAAACAACGGCGAGCTGGCCGGTGAGTTTTTCTCTCCTTATGTACCGCTTGATCAAGGATTTTCCTTCTATGATGCCTACTCTAAAATTCCCATTATGGAGTTTGAAGGAGGAGAGTTCTCAGTATTTGAAGAATACAAACCATCAGTTGAAGCAGTTGATCCTATAGAGGAAGAGGAGTCTATAGAAAACGAACCAAACAAGCGACCACTCAAGGAATTTGCGGATGAGCACGATTTAAAAATGCAAACTCTTCGAAAAATCATCCCTTATATGGAAGAATACGGGATCTCATTTGAACGGACCGACTCCGCCATTCTCATTGAACCTTTCCAAGAAAAGTTACTTCTTGAAACAATTACTCGATTTGAGGAGGATGGACGGAAGTCCTATCCAAAAGCTATTGAAGCGATTGTCAGTCATCATGGGCTAGGACAAGGGCAAGGGCAAGCCTGACCGCAGGTCAGGCGAAGACCGAAGCCCGCCGTTCCTGGCTCATGATGACAACGAACCCCCGTTTTCTAATAGGGGGGTTACATTTGGCAAAAACGCCAAGTCCACCCCTCCTCATTCCTTATGGGAGTTGGGTTTTCAATTATTATGAAGTGTGTCACTTTCGTCAAAAAAGTGTGTCACTTTGTTAGAAAGAGGTGTTGCGATGAATGGACAAAATTAGTCCTTTTCATATTAAGAATTTCAGAAAACAAACAGGACTTAGTCAAAAAGCATTTGCACAAGCAGTTGATCTTCCGACTAGAACCTACCGCTCTTATGAAACAGGCGAAAGAGGACTGACGATTGATAAGTTTAGAGAACTTAAAGAAAGACTCGGTTACTATCAAGAGTGCGATAAAAACAGTCTTCGGGCTCAGATCGACTATCTACGATTGACCTTTCCTAGATTAAAGGATCTAGATGCTTTCTGTGAAAACTTCCTTCATTGTCACCTAAGTGAATTTACAGACCAAGAAACCCGTCTCATGAACTATACCCACTTATGGCAACGAGGAAACATCTGGATTTTTGATTTCTTTGATAAGTCTGTGACCAATGATTACCAAACTTGTCTTCAACTATCCGGTCAAGGATGCCGTGAGCTAGAATTGCTACTAGAAGACAAGGGGATCACCTGGCAGATCTTTCTTCAAAACATTCTTTATTCCTATGAAGACGTTCGGGTGAAGCGACTCGATATCGCTCTAGATGAACTCTATAAGGGTTATGGTCACGAGGACGAACAAATTCAAATTCCCAAATTGATTGATAAACTCTATTCCAAAGAGATTGTTCTAGACACGATCAAGAAATGGAATATCACGGGTGGAGGATCATTCACAGATAATGAAGACATGGAGGCTAATCACGGCTTGTCCATTTATTTTGGGAGCCGTCAAAGCCAACTCTACTTTAACTTTTATGAAAAGCGCTATGAAATAGCTCGAATGGAAAACATCTCCTTGGACGAATCCTTGGAGATTTTTGGTATCTGGAATCGCTATGAATTGCGGTTTTCAGATCAGAAAGCTCAAGGTATTGTGGAGGAATATATCAACGGTGTAGACCTCGGAGAAATTGCACGAGGCATCGTCAATAAAGAAATTCAAGTCTATGATGGTCTCACTCGATTTGGAGCCTATAAACCCGATGAAAAATGGCAACAGCTCTTTGGAGGAGTCGAACCCTTGAAACTCTCAACCAACCCACAACCTTACAGTATTGAGCGAACGATTCGCTGGCTAACCTACCAAGTTGCTAACTCCCTTGCACTAGTCACTGAAGCAGATAAAATCCTGCAAACAGAATACATGAAAATGATTCAGAACAGCGGAGAGATCACTGATCGAGGAAAAGCCATGTTACGACTTCTCAAAGCCAATAAACACTATGAACACTAGAAAGGAAAAACTATATGGAATACAAAGTTCAAATCAATTCACTAGAAAACTTTAAAGCTTGGTCTGGTGGACTAATCACCTTGAACACTGTCCGAGAACGTGGTGGAGTAGATACCCTAACTGTCATTTGTGAAGATATCTTCTCTGGTGATACACCAACAGAAGGACAAATCAATGACTGGCTCTGGTTCGATTCAGATTTTATCTACCAAGCTTTAGGCTACGATGACCTGCTTGAGGCTTCTTAAGATGCTTAAGAAGATCTATCAGACGGACTTCTTCCTTTTGCCCGAACAAGAATTCTGGCATATGTACATTCTCTTACGAAAAGGCAAGGACTTCTACTATGAATGTGCTGGAAGATCTACCGAGAAGCTACCGGATGCGAAAGGTTTTTATGACTATGAACATGCCTGTTTTACGCTAGATGGTCAAGTGTTGAGCGTAAATAAAAAAATGCGCCCCTCACTCATTACTTATATCCAAAAGACCATCAAAGACAATCAAGAAACATTTAGAAAGGAAATTGAAATGGCTACTAAAACTATTTTTGAAAAGAAAGTCTCTCAAGTCACGAATGAACTGGGAGAATTACTTAAAAAGAAAGATCATAGAGAGGCTTGGACCAAGGCTGGAGAATTAAATAGTCTCCTTAAAAAAGAAGAAGCCAAAGACCTAAAACCTGACTTGATCGAACAACTCCATACTGAGTTACGAGGCTACTATTACATTAATGGCGAGATCGAAAAAGCCAATAAGCGACTCTATGCAAAGGGCTCAAAGCTCATTGAACTTGCTAGTCTCTAAAAGGAGGATCTATGGACAAAGCTAAACGCTATTTGCTTCAAGCAAAAGAATATCTCTCACACTTTAAAAAGGTGGAGAAAAAAGGAGGACCACCAAAACTAAAAGTCACCAATAAAAAGACCGTCAATATCGCAGTCATAGGAGGAATTGCTTTCCTCCTTTTTGTTGGTCTTTTGGGATCTCTTCGTGCTATCACACTCTCAAATAAGGTAGGAACACTACAAGCTCAAGTGGAGGCCACTAAAAAACAAAGGGCACAACCAATGGAATCTAGTAGAAAATACGACTATAAACTCCAGTACTACTTGAACGACTATGTCTACGCTTATTTCACCCTTCCACAAGAAGGAGATAAACAACAAGCTCAAGTGGACTATCTAAATAGCTTTTATAACTTCATTCCTGATGTGAAAGCCCAAGGTCAAGTTCGAAATCCTAGTGAGCTTCTCTATTCTCAGTTAGTGACTGTAGAAGGAAAAATCGCGACCTATAAGATCAAATACAAGGAAACTATCAGACGGGATAATAACACGGAAGAAAAAGAAATTGTGACAGGTTTCAATATCCCATTTGATGAAAAAGATGGGAAATACTACATTTCTGGTCTTCCTTGGTTCTCTGCTATTGAATCCTCACAAGCTGGACACTTTAGTGAAGATGATCAGCTTCAACTAACTGCTAATGACCATTTTTCAGATGCTCAGCGTAAGAAGGTTGAAAAGTTCCTCAAGGTCTTTTTCACCAACTATACTACTAACCAAGACAACCTCAATCTGATTGCTAAGGATGTGGATATTATAGCCAATACCACCTTCAAAACGATTGATTATACCTATCTAAAAAAAGATGGAAAAAATCTAATCGCTTATGTCCAGGCAACCTTTGAGGTCGGAGGAACCACCCACTCAGAAAACTTCACTTTTACCCTCTCAGAAAAAGAAAAGACCTACTATGTCACTAAACTAGAACACACCATTCCACTGAATTATGCAAATAATAAAGAATAGGAGAACTCTATGAATACAGACAATCTACGAACCTTCCTCCAGGGCGATGGTATTTGGATCCTAACAGCCATTGCCGTACTCTTAGCGATTAAGGCGTGGCGAAACAGCTCTTGGCTTCAACTCTTCTCTGTCGTTGGTTTCTATGCTGTTATTGTTTCAATTGCGAAAGGACAAGATATCCTAAAAGCAGTCGGCTGGTTCCTGCGACTCTTCGGTATTGAATCAGGACTCTAAGTATGAATGAAGAAAGACTTTATGATTACAGTAAGGGCCTAAATGCTCCTTATTGGATCCAAGAAATCAAGACAAAAAAGGGCACTCGACTATGGTACTTTGCGACACCCATGCAGTTGTCCTTTTTCATTGTCTTTATCATCGTCTTTGTGGTCATGTTACTCTTTGGAGGATTTATCTTTGTGCCACTCGCAAAAATCACTCACTCAATTTCTCTCTTGCTCTATTGGTATCTCCCTTACAAATTGGCCAAATTCTATACTGAATACGAGCCTCACGGTAAAAAGATGCACGTCTTTATTGGAGATTATCTGATTTATTTCTGGGACTTCAAGATCAATAAAAAAGCTATCTACCATGAAGATCGAATAGAGCCTGTAGAAGAAATTGTCTTTGAAAAAACAAATCTATAGAAAAGGAGGACCTATGAGTATTACTTTAACTTATCCTATTAGGGAAACACATGAAAATCTAGCTCTCAAAAAAGATCAAACAGTCGTTGCGTATTACCGTATTCCAAACACTCCCATCACGATTACAGATGATGAAAAAAAGGGCAAACACAAAATTACGGTTGCTCAAATGATGAAGAAGCTCCAGAAAAACAAGTTCTTTGAAATATCTCTGATCCCTAAAGACTATCTCTTAGAAGAGAAAATGCGGGACTTCTCAGATGCTCTAGCAGATGACAGTCGTGAATTAGGAGAAGAACTGCTTCTTTACACGGTGGATCGTCTAACAGATGAAATGGAGATTCCTTATCAGTTTGATTGGGTCGTAGGAGTGACTTTACGCAAACAAAATCATGGAGCTACCGTTAAAGACTTGGCCTATGAGAGCTTTAATGAGTTCACTGAAAAAATAGCCAAGGGTCTGGGCTATGAATATGAATTAAGTCCCACTTGGTATGAAGACTATAAAAGTGATGAATTCACTATTTTTCAAGCCTTCTCCGTCCTTCGGGCAAAACGGTTATCCAATGAAGAACTCTTTTATTACCAGCGGATGCAATACCTCCGCTATATCCCTCACTACAAGAAAGAGGTGCTAGCTAATCGTGCTCAGTTCAATATCACGGATACCTTGATCAAAGTTCTAAAAGGTGGCTTCCTCAAGCTAGAAAGCCCTTATGGATCTTCTTTTGTGACAATTCTTCCTGTAGGTAAATTTCCTGTTCAATTCAATGGTTTTCACTTGGGAGAATTTATCCAACGTTTGAACTTTCCCGTTGAGCTACGAATCAAAGCAGAATTCATTGATACTGGTAAAATCAAGGGTCAAATGGGACGTTCGAATACACGTTACAGAAACATTATGGAAGAGGCAGAAAATACCGATACTGTCCAACAAGACGAGATCATCATGGGTTCTATCTCCCTAAAAGACTTAATGAAGAAAGTTGGAAACAAGGAGGATATCATCGAATACGGAGCCTATCTGATTGTCTCTGCTTCTAGTGTGAACCAACTCCGTCAAAGACGACAAGTGGTTTTGAACTACTTTGATGATATGGGGGTTGAAATTAGTGAAGCCTCTCAAGACGGACCTTATCTCTTTCAAGCTCTACTCTATGGAGAAAACCTCCAAAAGAAAACTCGCACATGGACACATATGGTCACAGCTCGTGGCTTTTCAGAACTCATGCCCTTCACCAATACCTCTTCTGGAAATCGTATCGGTTGGTATATCGGCCGAGTAGACAACTGGACAGGCCGTTGGGACAATATTGCAAAAGCCATTGATTCCTCAAAGAACATCGTCCTCTACAATGCGACAGTGGGAAATAAGGAAGATATCGCTGGAAAGATTACCAAGAACCCGCATATCATCATTACGGGTGCAACAGGACAAGGAAAATCCTTTCTCGCCCAGATTATCTTTTTAAGTGTGGCTTTGCAGAATGTCAAAACACTTTATATTGACCCTAAACGTGAACTTAGAAATCACTATCAAGAAGTGATCAACTCACCTGAATTCGCACGCCTCTATCCTGAACGAAAGAGACAGATTGAGAACTTTAACTTTGTGACACTGGATAGCTCACTACCATCAAACCATGGAGTCTTAGATCCTATTGTCGTTCTAGATAAAGAACAGGCTGTAGAGGTCGCAAAAAACATGCTTGAGTTTCTACTACAAGCCGTAGATGATGTTACGATGGACCAGAAAACAGCGATCACAGAAGCTATTAATGCGATTGTAGAAAAACGGGTCGCTGGTGAGAGAGTCGGCTTTAAACATGTCCTAAAAGTGCTTAGAGACTCCGCTTCCTCTGAAATTGCTTCGGTTGGTCGTTATCTGACCTCAATTGTCACAAACTCTATCTTGGAACTAGCCTTTTCAGATGGGACTACTCAAGGGCTTAACTATGAATCACGAGTAACCATCCTAGAGGTTAATAATCTCAAATTACCAAAAGACGATTCCACAAAAATTTCAGATCATGAACGCAACTCTATTGCCCTCATGTTTGCGCTTGGTGCCTTCTGTACCCACTTTGGAGAACGAAATGAAAATGAAGATACCATTGAGTTCTTTGATGAAGCATGGATTCTTATGAAGTCCGCAGAAGGAAAAGCCGTTATCAAAAATATGCGTCGGATTGGACGCTCCAAAAATAATACCTTGGCACTGATTACTCAATCTGTACATGATGCAGAAAATGACGATGATACGACTGGATTCGGGACTATTTTTGCTTTTTATGAAAAGTCTGAACGAGAAGATATCCTAAAACATGTCAATCTAGAAGTCACTGAAAGTAATCTCGAATGGATTGACAATATGATCTCTGGTCAATGCCTGTACTATGACGTGTATGGCAATCTCAATATGATTTCCGTACACAACATCTTTGAAGATATTGATATGCTTCTAAAACCAATGAAAGCCACAGTATCATCAAGCCTTGAAAATAAATACGCTAGTTAGGAGGTGAATCTATGCAAGAAGCTTTTGACAAATTAAGGGGAGTCGATATCTTCTCTCTCAAGTCCTATATGGAGCCGACCGGATTCGCTTCCTTTAACGGTGCCTGGGTTCTGATTAATGAGCTTTTCGTCAACTTCTTCTTTTTCATTCTAAACGCAGTGGTGGGCTTCTTTTCTTTGCTGATTCGAATTCTTGAAAAAATTGATCTATACTCTAGCTATAAAAACTATGTGTTTAATGGAGCAATGAGTATCTGGAAAGGATTCATCGGTTCAAGTTCTGGTGGAGTCGCAAAACAATCACTCGTTTCAATGTTGCTTCTGATTCTAGCGTTTTATCTCTTTTATCAGTTTTTCTTTTCGAAAGGAGCTTTTTCAAGAACACTCCTTCATGTCTTTCTAGTTCTCATCCTTGGTTTTGGTTATTTTGGAACAATTGCTGGAACATCAGGTGGTCTATATCTACTTGATACTATCAACCATGTCTCTCAAGATGTCACTAAAAATATCACGAATATCAAGGTGGAGTATGGAAATAATAAATCCATTAAAATTGGTGATTCCATGGCAGATAGCTATATTGCAGAAACCTCTTATAAAGCCTATGTTTTTGTCAATACAGGTCAAGAAAACGGGAAATATAAGAATAGCCAAGATGGGAAACAAGAGACTTTTGACGATAGTAAGGTATTAGGAACAGGCGATAAGAATGGAAACTTTAAAGCGGTTAAATCGAAAGATCGTAATAAATATCTGGATGAACTAGGCAATGGAGCCAATGATGATGGTGAAAAGAACCGTTGGGTTTCAGCTATGCCTGACTTCATCTTTACTCGCATGTTTTATGTCATCTTCAAAATCTGTGAAGCCTTCGTATTAGCGATACCGGTTATTTTGATTCAGATGTTAAACGTCATCGCGCAAACACTCGTCTTGATGATGATCCTGCTCTTTCCGATTGTGCTATTGATGTCTTTTGTACCAAGAATGCAAGATCTGATTTTTGGAGTCTTGAAAGTCATGTTTGGTGGGCTGCTTTTTCCAGCTATCACGAGTCTATTGACTTTATTAGTCTTCTACATTGAAAAAATGATTGAAAATATCGTCATTACAGGTTTTGATAGTATCCTTAAAACTCTTCCATCCTTGATCATCTTCGGCCTTGTCTTTAAACTACTCATTTCAGTTGTATCAAAAGGACTTGTATACTTCCTTCTATGGAAATACAAAGCTGAACTGATTCAATTCATTCTTGGATCTAAAGCACGAATGGTTGCGAATGATATTGGAAACAAAGTTGAAAAAGGAGTCACAAAGACCAGAGAGGTGGCTTCACAAGTACCATCTAGAAGCCTTTCATCTGCTCAACACCTTGGAAACTTTGCCCTAGCAGGTGCTGGTTTTGGAGCTGGAATGATGATGAATGCCAAGAGTCACTTCCAAAATGTTGGTTCTTTCTTTACCAATAAGGAATCAGAGCACCAACCCGATGAAGTGCTCCCAACAGAAACACTTGAGACTCCAGTAACTCCAGATGCTCCTGAACCAAGCATTCCAAAAACAAAGACAACGCTAGAAGGGATTAAACCAGTTGAAGAAAAAACATCAACTCCTTCAATGGAATCCCCAATCACGGTAGAGCCAGCACCAAGTTCAAATGAAGAATTTCAAACTCTTAAAGAAGAATGGATTTCTCCATTTAAACAACTCCGTATTAATAGCATTGAGCATAAATTAGAGGAATATAAAGATCCTCAAGCAATGTACAAAGCCAAAGGATCGAATGCCTTCACTCGTGCTTATAGGAAAACCATGACACGAGATGATAAATTGAGAGCCAATATTGAACGAAGAGACCGATTAACAGAACGCTTAAAACAACTTAGAGGAGAATGATATGAATACCAAGATACGCTCGAGAACTGCTTTTCCAAGAGTTCTGGAAGAAACTCTTTATCAAGCCTACCAAGAAGGAAAACGCTCAGTCGATTTCCTTCTTTTGTTTCCAGTCTCAGAACAAGAAAGAGACCAAATCATCCTACAGGCTAAGTCCTATTCAGTCGTTTTAGATGCAAAATGGCGTTTTGGGACTGTTCTGTTCACTGCTTATATAAGACATTAACTAGAAAGGAGATTCGATGAAAAAACTAAAATGGTTTCTATTAGCTGGTCTTATTCCTCTCTTTCTACCAATCCTCATTATTATTATCCTTATGGGGGCTGTCGGAGGTGGTGGAACGAATGGCTCACCCCAATCCCAAAATGGAGTGACTTATGCGGATCACTGGTCAGATGGAGATCCCTATACTCACAACCTACTGGTTCATCGCTTCGGTATTACAGCAGAGCAATTAGACGGCTTTTTAGATACGTTAGGAATCTCCTATGATAAGAACCGAATTAATGGGAAAAAGCTTCTCGAATGGGAAGCTAAATCTAATCTTGATGTCCGTGGAATCGTTGCGATCGCACTGAATGAAAGCTCCCTTGGAACTGCTGGGGTAGCTACTAATCCTGGAGCCAATATGTTTGGTTTTGGGGCCTATGACTCCAATCCAGAATATGCCAATAACTTTAACGATGAGGTTGCGGTTGTTGGACTAACCCAACAAACCATCATTGGAAATAAGAACCAAACCTTCAAAATCCAAGATGACAAGGCTAAAAAGTTTGCGAATGGAACACTCAATCCAGCAACTGATGGTGGAGTCTATTTTACAGATACTACAGGATCGGGAAAAAGACGTGCAGAAACCATGAAAAAACTGGATGCCTTCATTGATGAACATGGAGGAACACCAAAAGCTCCTGAACAAACTACAGGAAAAACTAGAGATGGTGGAGGAGTCACTTCAAATGATATACCAGTAGGCTATAGTTTGACAACAGCTATTGATACCACAGGATATATTACTAGTACCTATCCTTGGGGACAATGTACCTGGTATGTCTTCAACCGTGGAAAACAAGTCGGAGTCAACTTTGATCCATTTATGGGAAATGGTGGACAATGGATGAATAAGCCAGGTTTCACAACAACCCATACACCAATAGAACACTCTGCTCTATCATTTAGCCCTGGACAAGCTGGAGCTGATCCAATATACGGACATGTTTCATTTGTGGAACAGGTCAAATCAGATGGTTCAATTCTCGTCTCAGAGTGTAATGTTAAAGGATTAGGGATCATTAGTTACCGTACTTTTGATGCAGAAACTGCCAAACAATTTACCTATGTAATAGGACATTAGAAAGGAATAGATATAGATGATTCAAGTTGTAGATAAAAATGATTTAATGGAATTGATTGGATATTCTGAAACACAAGCTAGTAAATTAATACGAAAGGCTAAAAGCCAGCTTGTACAAGAAGGATTTGAATGGTATAAGAACAAGCGTATTGGACGTGTACCGATTATTACAGTTGAATCCATTCTTGGTTTTCAAATACAATTAAAAAATGATATAATTGAGGGGAACCTTCAAAGCGCTGTCATGACTGAAGGAGAAAAATAGCATGGCGGTAATTAAACAGGACGATGGACTGTGGCTAGTTGATATTAGTGATGGTAAAAGTTCCTTAACTGGCAAACGTATACGACACCGCAAATCTAATTTTTTAACGAAAAAAGAAGCAGAGGAATATGAGGCTTATTACCGTATCCATAAGTTAAATCAGATACAGAATACAAAAAAACTCACCATTTCTTCTCTTTATGTAATGTTAAAAGAAGAAGATGAGCTTCGTGGAAATAAAAGAGGTACAATAGATACTCAGAACTCATACTATACTCAATATGTATCGCGATTCTTTGAAAATGCTGATATGTCTTCAGTTACCATTCAAGATGTAAAAAAATATCGAGATTGGTTAATTGAACATCCTAGTGTAAAAGGTGGCACACTTACAGCAACGCATGTTAACCAACAAATGATTTTTGTTCATAAGTTGTTTGATATTGCTATTTCGAAAGGATTTAGACAAGATAATCCATGTGATGCTATTCGGAAGCTTCCAGAAAAGCATAAAGAAATGTCTTATTATACTCCTGAACAATTCAAGAAGTTTGAATCTTATTTTGAAGAAAGTGAATATCCTTTTAAACTTCTGTATCGTGTACTCATGTTTACGGGAATTCGTATGGGGGAGGCGCTTGCCTTAACTTGGAGAGATGTTTTTCTTGACGAGGGATATATTAAAATCCGTAAGTCAGCCTATTATCGCAATGGAAAAACACATATTGGATCTGTAAAGACAACTCAATCAAATAGAGAAATCTACATCCATAAAGCTTTTGTGGATGAGTTGAAAACTTGGAAGTCAGTACAAAATCAGAGACTATCTAAGCTAACTGATTCAACAGATGATTTGCAGATTTTCCAATTTTCAGGGGAACCTATGACTGCTCCGAATGTCTCTAACTTTAGAGCGGCATTCAAAAAAAGATTGCCAGAAGATTTCAAATTGATCCGAAATCATGATTTTAGGCATTCGCATGTAGCTTTTTTGATAAATCAGGGATTGAGGAGAGGAGAAGGAAAGGATTATATCTTTTTCACACTGATGAAACGGCTAGGACATAGTTCTATCAATACAACAATAAATATCTACTCACATTTGTTCCCATCACAACAAAAAGAAGTCGCTAACGCATTTGACGATTTTTAGAAAAATGGGCAGAAGTGGGCAGTGAAAATTAAGCAATAGGGTCTAAACCCTTGATACGAAAGGAATCTAGAAAACATTATGATGAATATGCAAAATATGATGAAGCAAGCTCAAAAATTGCAAAAGCAAATGGAGCAAAGCCAAGCAGAATTAGCCGCAACTCAATTTGTAGGGAAATCTGCTCAAGACTTGGTTGTTGCAACCCTGACAGGCGATAAGAAGGTCGTTTCTATCGATTTCAACGCTGCAGTGGTTGACCCAGAAGATACAGAAACGCTTTCTGATATGACGGTGCAAGCCATCAATGCTGCCATTGAAGAAATTGATGCGGCAACTAAGAAAAAACTCGGTGCTTTCGCAGGGAAATTACCATTTTAAGCTAAGGAAGTTTTCATTAACTCAAAAGAGGCTCAGTTTTGAGCCTTTTTCAGATTGAAGACAAAGTCATATTAAAAACTTTCCTTGGGTGAGTACGGACGTTAGGTGAAATTATCCAGTGGATGATTTCAGCAATC
>NZ_JVSR01000078.1:0-808 GCF_001069785.1 Streptococcus parasanguinis | reverse complement strand
GGACGACGAAATCGAATTCTAACGAATTACCGATTTCTGTCCCACTCTCAATTCTCTTCTTTAAAATTTTTTAGTGAAAGGAGAAAGGCAATCCCGCAAATCACAAGGAATACCGCTGCAACCCATTGAGAATAGAAATAAGCAGCAAATAATTGACTGTCGGTGAACATTTTTCCAAGAAGCCCGTTTACCAATCTAAAAAGAAAAGGAAAGGTGTCAGGTACAGCAAGAAATATCGCAACAAGTAGAATAAAGCCTGCCATCAAGAAAAGATTGGGAATCCACTTTTTAATCCTTTTCTCTTTTCTGAGCAAACACTTAGAAGCAATCGCTGCTAGAAAAACGAGGACATTCCATATGTTTAAGGCGATAAAATATCTAAAAGTATCCTTGTATGCGCCTATCGCCATAGCTAAAATCATGATAGGACCGAAAAAATTAATGGCACTTCCCAATAGTGCAAAGAGGCCATCGACCAAAACCAGATACTTCTTCTTCATTTTCTCACCTCATCTCACACCTATTCTACCACAAAGAAATTTGAAAACAAAAAAAGATAGCCAAAGCTATCTTGATCCGATGCGGAGAGAGGGACTTGAACCCTCACGACCTAAAGCGGTCACAGGATCCTTAGTCCTGCGCGTCTGCCAATTCCGCCATCCCCGCGATTGAGTACTTTACTAGTATATCAATCAACAACTTTTTTGTCAAGATTTTTTTCAAACTTTTTTCAGGGTTTGTCATTTTTTCACAAAAAGGGAGAGTGGGACAGAAATCGGTAATTCGTTAGAATTCGATTTCGTCGTCC
>NZ_JVSR01000077.1:0-27567 GCF_001069785.1 Streptococcus parasanguinis | reverse complement strand
TAAGCGGGTGTAGTTTAGTGGTAAAACTACAGCCTTCCAAGCTGTTGTCGCGAGTTCGATTCTCGTCACCCGCTTTGAACTTTTGTTCATTTTTTACCAAGTTTTTAACTTGGGCGCGTAGCTCAGGTGGTTAGAGCGCACGCCTGATAAGCGTGAGGTCGGTGGTTCGAGTCCACTCGTGCCCATTTTGGAGAATTACTCAAGAGGCTGAAGAGGACGGTTTGCTAAATCGTTAGGTCGGGTAACTGGCGCGGGGGTTCGAATCCCCCATTCTCCGTATAATTTCGAAGTTTGAGATGTCATCTCAAACTATTTTTTATATTTTTGAAGGTTTTGTCTATGTTCTTGAATCGATTCTTTAAAATTTTTAGTTTTGTGTTTGTTTTAACTGTTTCAGGAATTTTATTTCTTTTTCCATCTGTTAGAACTTCGATTGTTTTAAAATCTTCTGATCTATTAGCTATTGTTGATAAGACAGTATCGGTACCATTTGTTGTTGTGGAATCTAAGGCAAAGGATTTAAAGATTTTATCTGAATTAAATGATGAAAACCGTTCGTTAAAATCACGTCTTTATCAAAAGGATATTGACCAGTCAAAACTTAACCGTTTGGAATCAGAAAATAGAGAATTAAAGGATTTGATGTCAATCAAGAATTCTGTATCGGGTTCTAAACAAGTCGTTAGTGAGATTATTGACCGTAATTATGGTTCGTGGGATCAGGAATTTGTTATTGATAAAGGTAGTTCAGATGGAATTTCTGATTCTATGTTTGTTCTTTCGTCTGGTGGCGTCATTGGTGTGGTAGAAAGTATAGAGAAAAATTCTAGCAAAGTGAAATTATTAGTCGAAGATACTATTTCTTCACAACACCTGACGTTTAAAATTGAGAGTCAAGGTCAATCTATTTTTGCTTTATTAAATGGTTATGACGAGAAGACAGGTGAGTTTCGGTTGTTGCAAATTGGAGATCCAGTTGAAATTAAAAAAGGATCTCTGGTTTCAACAAGTGGTTTAGGAAAATATAAGAGTAGTGACTTACCTCTTGGTACAGTAACTTCTACTCAAAAGGCATCTGATCAGTTAGGGCAAGAAATTCGTGTGAAACCAAAGGCTAATTTAGATGTCAATCGTTATGTACTATTGATTGGAGAGTAGTGTGAAAGTCATACGTAAGTACCATTTTTTCCCTTTAATCTTATTCTTATCTTTATTTGTTGACGGGCAGATCTCTTTTCTTATTTCTCGTTTCTGTCCAAACTCCTTTGAACCTACTTCATTTTTATTTCTATATGGTTTTATGTTATTGAGTCTCTATTTCTCTGAGATAGCTAGTATTTGGTGGGGAGTCTTCTTTGGTTTTTGTTTTGATGTGTATTTTTTACACACTCTAGGAATTGCATTCATAGTATTTCCTATACTACAGGTGATTTTTTATCGGTGTAATCAGATTATTTTGGTCAATCGATTGACTCGTTTTTTTACATTTTTATTAACGATTCTATTATTTCAGATTTTAACAAATCTTCTTTTGATTCTTTTTATCAGTATAAAATTTAACTGGATTACACTAATTATTTACCAAATTTTTCCAAGTTTAATTTTGAATGTGCTTCTATTAATAGTATTACAGCCTTTACTTGAAAAGATTTATTTATAAACTCGAAATAAAAATGTAACAATAGCGTAATATAAATTTTTAAAAAATTTGTTATACTAGTTAGTGTCTTATTAGAAAGGGAAAATTTATCTAATGAAGAAAAAATTATTTGCCACAATCTTATTGAGTACAGTTGCTTTATCACAAGGTGCTGTCGTAGCTGGTGTATCAGCTGATTCAACAGATGATAAGATTGCTGCTCAAGATAACAAAATCAATAGTATTAATCAACAACAACAAAGTGCACAAGCTCAGGTAGATCAAATTCAAGGTCAGGTATCTGAAATTAAAAAACAACAAGAAAATCTTCAAGCTGAAAATGACCGTTTGAATGAAGAATCCGAACGATTGTCAGCTGAGATCGATGAGTTGTCAAAAAATATTGTTGCTCGTCAAGAATCACTTGCAAATCAAGCACGTAGTGCTCAAACAACTGGGACTGCAACAAGCTATATTAATGCGATTGTTAGCTCTGGATCTTTGACAGAAGCTATCTCACGTATTTCTGCTATGAACGAAATTGCAGATGCTAACAACAAAATGTTGCAAGAGCAAAAACGTGATAAAGAAGAGATTGCACAAAAACAAAAAGAAAACAACGATGCTATCAATACTGTCATTGCAAACAAACAGCAATTAGAAGATGATGCGCAAGCTTTGTCAACAAAAGAAGCTGAGTTGAAAGTAGCACAATTGAACTTGGCTGCTGAAAAATCAACTGCTGAAAACGAAAAGAATGCTTTGTTGCAACAAAAAGCGGAAGCTGAAAAAGCAGCAGCAGCAGCGGCAGCAGCTGAAGCAGCTTACCGTGCAAAACAAAAAGAACAACAAGCAGCTGTTAAAGCTTCAGCTAATACAACTCTTCAAGCACAAGTTCAAGCGGCAGCTCAAACACCTGCTGCAACACCAGCGGCAGCACAAACTCAAGCAGCACCTCAACCTGCTGTTCAAACTCAAGCAGCGGCTGCACCAGTAGCAACTACTTCTCGTCCAACTTATAGTACATCTGCATCATCTTATCCAGTTGGTGAATGTACATGGGGTGCGAAGACATTGGCTCCATGGGCTGGTGATTACTGGGGTAATGGTGGACAATGGGCAGCAAGTGCAGCGGCAGCAGGATTCCGTACAGGATCTCAACCACAAGTTGGTGCTATTGCATGTTGGAATGATGGTGGCTATGGACACGTAGCAGTCGTTACAGCCGTTCAATCTACAACAAGTATCCAAGTTTCTGAATCTAACTATAACGGTATCCGTAGTATTGGAAATTACCGTGGTTGGTTCAACCCAACAACAGCTCAAGGTACTGTAACTTATATCTATCCAAACTAAGAATTACCATGAAGCAGGACAGTTGTTCTGCTTCTTTTTTTTGAAAGAGTGTCAGTAGGGCCGGATTTTGTATTTTCCATAAATTAATATTTGAATATTTGCTTAAAAAGAGATAAAATGTTTACAGGAGAAATTTGTGCTGACTGTACAATATGGTTTTTAGATTTTACTGGAGGAAATCATGTCATTTTCTGATTTAATGCTCTTTGCTTTGTCGTCAAATCAAGAATTGGCTCAACGTGTGTCTCGCGAAATGGGACTACCGCTTGGAAAGTCAACGGTTCGTCAATTTTCTGATGGAGAAATTCAGGTTAATATTGAAGAATCAATCCGTGGGAAAGATGTTTATATTTTGCAATCCACTAGCTCACCGGTTAATGATAATCTTATGGAAATTTTGATTATGGTAGATGCGTTGAAACGGGCTAGTGCGCAATCTATTAATGTGGTGATGCCGTATTACGGCTATGCTCGTCAAGACCGGAAAGCTCGGGCTCGTGAACCAATCACTTCTAAGTTGGTAGCTAATATGCTTGAGGTTGCTGGAGTTGATCGTCTGTTGACAATTGATTTGCACGCTGCTCAAATTCAAGGTTTCTTTGATATTCCTGTTGACCACTTGATGGGTGCGCCTTTGATCGCAGACTATTTCGAACGTCGCGGCATGATTGGAAAAGACTATGTTGTTGTCAGTCCAGACCATGGTGGTGTGACTCGTGCTCGGAAATTAGCTGAATTTTTGAAGACACCGATTGCGATTATTGATAAACGCCGGAGTGTCGATAAGATGAATACGAGTGAAGTGATGAATATCATTGGGAGTGTTGAAGGTAAAACTTGTATCTTGATTGATGATATGATTGATACAGCTGGTACAATCTGTCATGCGGCGGATGCCCTTGCAGAAGCAGGTGCTGTTGAAGTTTATGCGAGCTGTACGCACCCAGTTTTATCGGGCCCAGCGATGGACAATATTCAAAAATCAGCCATTAAGAAGCTGGTTGTATTGGATACGATTTATCTACCAGAAGATCGATTGATTGATAAGATTGAGCAAATTTCGATTGCGAAACTCCTTGCAGAGGCCATTGTTCGCATTCATGAAAATCGTCCTCTTTCACCTCTGTTTGAAATCGGAAATGCCAAAAAATGTTAACAATAAGGAGGCTGAAAAACAGCCTCTTTTGTATAGGAGGGAGTACAAATGGGAATCAGACAATGGTGGCAAGAGCTAAAAAAAGAAAAGAAGCGAAAAGAACTGGTCAAGTCAGCTCAAGAATTAGAAGCAAAGGCGGATCCTAGTTTGCCCAAGAAACGATTGCCTAAAAATGAAGTGGTAAAATAGGATTCGTTTAGAAATGTTACGCATTCGTACTTTCATCTTTCAAATAGGTCAAAACTTTAAATTTTTTTAAATTTTTAAAGAAAAAGTCTTGACATGGGAAGAATATCCTAGTATACTAGTCATAGTTACGAAGTAACGAATAATTTTTGAAAAGAAAAAAGGAGATAAAACAATGAAAAAAGTTTTATTATCATCAGTAGCAGCTCTTGCAGTATTTGCAGCTGCAGCACCAGTATTTGCAACAGGTCCAGATACATTTGGACCCTACACACCAGATGGACGTCTTAAATCAGAAGTTAAAACACCAGCTGCTGAAACAGACAAAGGTGACAACAACCGTTTTGGCGGTACTTCTGAAGCTGTTATCTCTGGTAAAACAAATGGCCCAATCACTGTTAAAACAGCTGATACAAACAAACATGTTCGTGTAACTGTTCTTGATGGTGGTGGACGCCCAGTTCCAGGTGCAACTATTGACTTTATGTTGAATGGTTTTGCAATTGGTTCTGCTGTAACTGACCAAAGTGGTGATGCTGAAGCTCCACGTTTGTTCAACCAAGGTGAAGTTGTAGAATACCGTGTAGGTACTACTGCTACAGACTTTAAAGAACTTGTAACAGCTACTGGTTCAGTAACAGTTACTGCTGATATGTATACTAACGGTTCAGTAACACTTCCATACAAATTGGATGACCGTGCTGCTACAATCAACACTAACTCTAAAGAAGTAAAAGCTTCTGACAACAACCAAACTAAAGAAGAAGCTAAATCAGAAGCTCAAAAAACTGAAAACAAAGGTGGAGAAGCAGCTAAATCTGGTAAAGCAGATTCAAAACAAGCTGGTAAAGCTCTTCCAAAAACAAGCGCAGCTAAATAATTTGATTATTAATTAGCTCGTGAAATATCACTGGACCTTCGGGTTCAGTGTTATTTTTTAGAAAAAATCATCAAGAGGAGATTAATTGAATGAAAAGAGCTGGGGAAAAAAGTTCAACTAAATCGGGCCTTGTGATTGCTGCTCTTGTTGCAGTTGTTGTGCTTGTTGCTGGATTTATTTTCTTTAATCCTTTTGGAGGAAGTAAGTCATCTAGCACGGCTAAAAAGACAACTGGAACAAGTTCAACCAAGCAAGAAACTAAATATGAACCAAGCCAAGAAGAAAAAGATTACTTGAAAAATCGTTTTGCTCAGTTAACAGCTGTTAACCCTGAGGCAATTGCTTATGTCTATGCACCGGGTACTGAGTTGGATGAACCTGTTGTACAAACCACTGACAATGAAACTTATTTGAATAAGACGTTTGATGGTGGAAATGAACCATACATGGGGACAGTCTTCATGGATATGGACAACAAGAAAGACTTCAGTGATCGTTTGACTTGGTTGTTTGGTCATGCTCGTGGTAGTAAGGTCGGCGATCATCGCATGTTTAATGATGTCAACTACTATGACAAACAAGAGTATTTGGACCAACATCCGTATGTTGTGATTGAGACACCAGAGCGGAAATATTATTATGAAGTAATGGGATTGGTCATTGTCCCAGAGGACACCGCTTTCTACCGTACAAGCTTTACTGATGACAATGATTTTACGACACAATTGAAGAATATCTATGAGTCAGCTCGTACGAAGAATCCTAATATCAAGATCAAAGCATCTGATAAATACTTAGTATTGTCAACTTGTCGTGAAGAGGATGAAACCATTCGTTCTAACCTCTACCTTCGTCAAATTCCTGATTCAGAAATGAAGGATTTTGTGGCAAAACATGCAGATCAATTGAAATACGTGGCAACACGTGGTCAACAATAATGACTTGAAAGACTTAGCATTGCTAAGTCTTTTTTTCATGGAAGGATTTTTGAAATGTCCTTTGGTGGTAAGCAAAAGGTGGGGATCTGGCTTGTTCTTTTGCGATGGGGTCCTATTTATAGTATAATGAATATAAGTGTTTTGGAGGTGTTCTATGGATTTAACGAAACGTTTTAATAAAAATCTGAATCGGATCGAAGTTTCTTTGATTCGTCAGTTCGATCAATCAATTTCTTCCATTCCTGGTGTCTTGCGTTTGACTTTGGGGGAACCGGATTTTACAACTCCTGAACATGTAAAAGAAGCTGGAAAGGCTGCCATTGATGCGAATTTTAGCCATTACACTGGGATGAGTGGTTTGCTGGCTTTGCGTGAGGCTGCGAGTCAGTTTGTGGCTGATAAATATGGTATTTACTACCGTCCTGAAGATGAGATATTGGTGACGATCGGTGCGACTGAAGCCCTATCTGCAACCTTGACAGCAATCTTGGAACCTGGAGATGTAGTGCTTCTTCCGGCACCAGCTTATCCTGGTTATGAACCGATTGTGAATTTGGTTGGGGCGGAGATTATTGAAATTGATACGACAGCAGATCGTTTTGTCTTGACTCCTGAAAAGTTGGAAAAGGCCATTCTAGAGCAGGGTGAAAAATTGAAGGCTGTTATTCTCAATTATCCAGCTAATCCAACGGGTGTCACTTATTCGCGCGAACAGATGGCAGAATTAGCTGCTGTCTTAAAAAAATATGAAGTCTTTGTGATTTGTGATGAAGTCTATTCAGAGCTGACTTATACTGGAGAAGCGCATGTCTCTATGGCATCCTTCATTCCTGAGCAGACCATTGTCATTAATGGCTTATCTAAGTCTCATGCCATGACAGGCTGGCGGCTTGGCTTTATCTTTGCGCCTGCTGCATTGACAGCCCAACTCATCAAGAGCCATCAATATTTGGTTACGGCTGCTGGAACCATGAACCAGTATGCTGCGATCGAAGCTTTGACGGAAGGTCGGGATGATGCGGAGCCAATGAAGAAGGAATATGTGAAGCGTCGGGATTATATTATCGAACAGATGACCGCGCTTGGGTTTGAGATGATTAAGCCAGATGGAGCCTTTTATATTTTTGCTAAAATCCCAGCTGGTTATAATCAAGATTCTTTCGCTTTCTTGCAGGATTTTGCGCGTGAAAAAGCGGTTGCTTTCATTCCTGGTGCTGCTTTTGGTCAATATGGCGAAGGCTATGTGCGTTTGTCGTATGCAGCCAGCATGGAGGTTATCAAGGAAGCAATGAAACGCTTGAAGGAGTATATGGAAGAACATGCTGGAGTCAATTGAGACCCGGGGAATTGTCCTGTATAATCGGGAGTTTCGTGAGGATGACAAGCTGGTCAAAATCTTCACAGAGAAGTCAGGGAAGCGGATGTTTTTTGTGAAACATGCGGGAAAATCACGGTTGAATCCCATGTTGCAACCTTTGGTAACGGCAGATATGTTGTTAAAAATCAATGATGATGGGTTGAGTTATATTGATGATTTTCAAGATGTGCAGGTTTATAAGAAAATCAATGCAGATCTTTTTGCCCTTTCTTATGCGACCTATGTTCTGGCGCTTGCAGATGCAAGTATTCAGGATAATCAGGAGGATCCAGCCCTGTTTGCTTTTTTAGAAAAGACCTTGTCTTTGATGGAAGAGGGACTGGATTATGAGGTTTTAACCAATATTTTTGAGATTCAGATTCTATCACGATTTGGAGTTATCTTGAATCTGCATGAATGCTGTTTCTGTCATCGGGTTGGACTTCCTTTTGATTACTCTTTTCGGTATAGTGGGGTCCTTTGTCCGGATCACTATGATCAGGATGAGAGACGCGCTCACTGGCATCCGAATGTTCTCTATTTATTGGATCAGTTTCAAGCAGTACGATTCAGTGAGTTGGAGACGATTTCTCTACAAGCGGAGATGAAAGCAGCTCTGCGTCAGGCAATTGATCAGTTGTATGAGGAGTATGTAGGGATCCATTTAAAAGCTAAAAAGTTTATCGATTCCTTGAGTGATTGGGGAGCGATTATGAAAGATTCATCTGGAGGTGAAACATGAAAAAAATTGCAGTAGATGCAATGGGGGGCGATAATGCACCTCAAGCCTTGGTAGAAGGTGTGAATCAAGCCATTCGTGATTTTGATGATATTGAGATTGTCTTGTATGGCGATGAGGCAAAAATCAAAGACTATTTAACCGCAACAGAACGTGTATCGATTGTGCATACGGAAGAAAAAATCGATTCAGATGATGAGCCAACGCGGGCCATTCGTCGGAAAAAACAGGCTTCGATGGTCTTAGCTGCCAAGGATGTGAAGGATGGTAAGGTCGATGCTATGCTATCTGCGGGAAATACAGGTGCGCTATTGGCGGCTGGTTTCTTTATCGTTGGCCGCATCAAAGGGGTGGAACGACCTGGCTTGATGTCAACACTTCCAACGGTTGATGGTCGTGGCTATGATATGCTAGACTTAGGGGCCAATGCGGAAAATACACCGGAGCACTTGCATCAGTATGCTGTGATGGGATCCTATTATGCTGAAAATGTTCGTGGGATTCAAAAACCGCGCGTGGGTCTATTGAACAATGGGACAGAAGCTAGTAAGGGAGATCCTTTGCGCAAGGAAACCTACCAATTGTTATCTGAGGATGAGTCGATTCATTTTGTTGGAAACGTGGAAGCGCGTGACTTGATGGATGGCGTTGCTGATGTCGTTGTGGCGGATGGTTTCACGGGAAACGCTGTCTTGAAAACGATGGAAGGAACGGCTTTTGGAATCTTGAAGCAATTGAAACAAGCGATTGCCACTGGAAACTGGAAGGCGAAATTGGGAGCTTTTCTGCTCAAGGACCGTTTGAAATCATTGAAGCAAACCTTGGATTTCTCAGATGTTGGAGGAGCGGTCTTGTTTGGTCTTCAAGCACCTGTTGTTAAAACGCATGGTTCGAGTGATGCCAAAGCTGTCTATAGCACGATTCGTCAGATTCGGACCATGTTAGAGACAGATGTTGTTGGAAAATCAGTGAAGGAATTATCGAAGGAAGGGTAATGTATGAGTAAACAAAACGAAATTTTAGCTACTATTGAGGAATTTCTCAAAGACCGCAAGGGACCAGATTTTCAAGTATCTTTGGAATCTGACTTACGTAAGGATTTACAGGCGGATTCTGTTGAATTGATGGAATTTATTATCAATCTTGAGGATGAGTACCAAATTGAGATTCCGGACAAGGCTATTGATGAATTTAACACAGTAGGGGATGTTGTCGACTATATCGAAAAACGAACTGCTGGTCACTAATGAAAAAGGGATCGTTCAGAGATTATTCTGGATGATCTTTTTTTCTGTCCTTTTTATTCGGATTCTACTTATATTGTACGGAATTTTATTGAAAATACACTTTGTATGTGATAGAATGAAGGTGATAAAATACGAAAGGCGAACAAAGTCATGACCAATCAACTGATTTATACTGGGAAAGCTAAGGATATCTATACTACAGAAGACGAACATGTGATTAAGTCGGTCTATAAGGACCAGGCCACTATGCTGAATGGGGCTCGTAAAGAAACCATTGAGGGGAAAGGTGTGCTGAATAATCAGATTTCGTCTCTTATTTTTGAAAAATTGAATGCAGCGGGGGTAGCGACGCACTTTATCGAACGTATTTCTGATACTGAACAATTGAATAAGAAGGTTAAAATTATTCCGTTGGAGGTTGTTCTTCGTAATGTGACTGCAGGTTCTTTTTCTAAACGTTTTGGCGTTGAAGAAGGTTTGGACTTGAAAACTCCAATCGTTGAATTTTACTACAAGAACGATGAGTTGGACGACCCATTCATCAATGACGAGCATGTAAAGTTTTTGGATATTGCTAACGACGAACAAATTGCCTATATCAAGGAAGAAACGCGTCGTATCAATGAATTGCTGAAAGATTGGTTTGCACAAATTGGTCTTCGCTTGATTGACTTCAAATTGGAATTTGGTTTTGATAAGGATGGCAAGATTATCTTGGCAGATGAATTCTCACCAGATAACTGCCGCCTTTGGGATGCTGAAGGGCACCATATGGACAAGGATGTTTTCCGTAGAGATTTGGGCAGTTTAACGGATGTATATCAGGTTGTGTTGGAGAAATTACAGGGCTTGAAATAAGTTGTTTGAAAGGGAAAACCTTCGTCTTCGATAACATGTTTGAATAGAAATAAAGGAACTAAAATGGATAAACGTATTTTCGTTGAGAAAAAAGCTGATTTTCGTGTGAAATCGGACTCTTTAGTAAAAGAATTGCAGCATAATCTTCAGTTGAAAACCTTGAATGATCTTCGGATTGTTCAAGTTTACGATGTCTTTGGTTTGGCAGAGGACTTGTTTGCGCGTGCGGAAAAACATATCTTCTCTGAGCAAGTGACAGATACTGTTTTGGAAGAAGCTACGGTTCAGGCTGATCTTGAGAAATATGCTTTCTTTGCGATCGAAAGCTTGCCTGGTCAATTTGACCAACGTGCGGCATCTTCACAAGAAGCTTTGCTTTTGCTTGGTAGTTCAAATGACGTAACAGTGAATACAGCGCAATTGTACTTGGTTAACAAGGATATCGATGCGAATGAGTTGGAAGCTGTTAAAAACTACCTTTTGAACCCAGTGGATTCTCGTTTCAAAGATATCACTGTTGGCATTGCGAAACAGGATTTCTCTGAGTCTGACAAGACCATTCCAAGCTTGGATTTCTTTGAAAGGTATACGGCAGAAGATTTTGCACAGTATAAGGCTGAGCAAGGATTGGCAATGGAAGTGGATGACCTTCTCTTCATTCAAGATTACTTCAAATCCATTGGACGTGTACCAACTGAGACTGAGTTGAAGGTTTTGGATACTTATTGGTCTGACCACTGCCGTCACACAACTTTCGAAACTGAGTTGAAAAACATCGACTTCTCAGCTTCTAAATTTGAAAAACAATTGCAAGCGACTTATGACAAGTATATTGCCATGCGTGATGAGTTGGGACGTACCGAAAAACCTCAAACCTTGATGGATATGGCGACTATTTTTGGCCGTTATGAGCGTGCTAATGGTCGTTCGGATGACATGGAAGTGTCTGATGAAATCAATGCCTGCTCAGTTGAAATTGAAGTGGATGTCAATGGTGTCAAAGAACCATGGCTTCTCATGTTCAAGAACGAAACGCACAACCACCCAACGGAAATCGAACCATTTGGTGGAGCGGCTACTTGTATCGGTGGTGCCATTCGTGACCCATTGTCAGGTCGTTCATACGTTTACCAAGCCATGCGTATCTCAGGTGCTGGTGATATTACAGCTCCAATTTCAGAAACCCGCGCTGGTAAATTGCCGCAACAAGTGATTTCTAAAACAGCAGCTCACGGTTATTCTTCATACGGTAACCAAATTGGTCTTGCCACAACCTATGTTCGAGAATACTTCCACCCAGGTTTCGTTGCAAAACGTATGGAGCTAGGTGCAGTTGTCGGTGCGGCTCCTAAGGAAAATGTGGTCCGTGAAAAACCTGAAGCAGGTGATGTGATTATCTTGCTCGGTGGTAAAACTGGACGTGACGGTGTCGGTGGTGCGACAGGTTCTTCTAAAGTTCAAACGGTTGAATCTGTTGAAACAGCTGGTGCTGAGGTTCAAAAAGGGAACGCCATCGAAGAACGTAAGATTCAACGTCTTTTCCGTAATGGGGAAGTGACGCGTCTGATCAAAAAATCAAATGACTTTGGTGCTGGTGGTGTCTGTGTGGCTATCGGTGAATTGGCAGATGGTCTTGAAATTGATTTAGACAAAGTGCCATTGAAATACCAAGGTTTGAACGGTACAGAAATTGCCATTTCTGAGTCTCAAGAACGGATGGCTGTGGTGGTTCGTCCAGAAGATGTAGACGCCTTCGTTGCTGAATGTAACAAAGAAAATATTGATGCTGTTGTCGTTGCAACAGTAACGGAGAAACCAAATCTTGTCATGCACTGGAATGGTGAAACAATCGTTGATTTGGAACGTCGTTTCCTTGATACAAACGGTGTACGTGTGGTTGTAGATGCTAAGGTGGTTGACAAGGATGTCAAGCTTCCAGAAGAACGTCAAACATCTGCTGAAACCCTTGAAGCGGATACTCTTGAGGTCTTGGCTGACTTGAACCATGCCAGTCAAAAAGGGTTACAAACCATCTTTGATAGCTCAGTTGGTCGTTCAACAGTCAATCACCCACTTGGTGGTCGCTACCAAATCACACCAACGGAAGCTTCTGTACAGAAATTACCAGTCCAACATGGCGTGACAACAACCGCTTCTGTTATGGCGCAAGGATTCAACCCTTATGTAGCAGAATGGTCTCCATATCATGGTGCTGCCTATGCGGTCATCGAAGCAACCGCTCGTTTGGTTGCTGCTGGTGCAAACTGGTCTAAGGCTCGCTTCTCTTATCAAGAATACTTCGAGCGGATGGATAAACAAGCAGAGCGTTTTGGTCAACCAGTAGCAGCTCTTCTTGGATCCATTGAAGCTCAGATTCAACTTGGTTTGCCATCTATCGGTGGGAAAGACTCGATGTCTGGTACCTTTGAAGAATTGACAGTACCACCAACCTTGGTTGCTTTTGGGGTGACAACTGCAGATAGCCGTAAGGTCCTTTCTCAAGAATTTAAAGCTACTGGTGAAAATATCTATTACATCCCAGGTCAAGCTTTGGCACAAGAAATTGACTTTGATCTTATCAAGTCTAACTTTGCTCAATTTGAAGCCATCCAAGCTGATCACAAAGTAACAGCAGCATCAGCTGTCAAATATGGTGGTGTCCTTGAAGCTCTTGCCCTTGCAACCTTTGGGAACCATATCGGAGCAAACGTTGAATTAGATGACCTTGACACTAGCTTGACAGCCCAATTGGGTGGATTCGTCTTCGCATCGCCTGAAGACATTGCAGGTGTTGCTAAGATCGGACAAACAGTAGCTGACTTTACACTTACTGTCAATGGTGTAACGCTTGATGGACACAAACTTGACAGTGCTTTCCAAAGTAAATTGGAAGAAGTTTACCCAACGGAATTTGCACAGGCAACTGAGTTGGAAGAAGTACCAGCTGTGGCATCAGATGCTGTGATCAAAGCTAAAGAAACAGTTGATACACCAGTGGTTTATATCCCAGTATTCCCAGGTACTAACTCTGAGTACGATTCAGCTAAGGCCTTTGAAAAAGAAGGGGCAAAAGTCAACTTGGTACCATTTGTCACACTGAATGAAGAAGCTATTGTCAAGTCTGTTGACACTATGGTTGACAATATCGAAAAAGCTAACATTATCTTCTTTGCAGGTGGCTTCTCAGCAGCGGATGAACCAGATGGATCAGCTAAATTCATCGTGAACATCTTGCTGAATGAAAAAGTGCGTGCAGCCATTGATCACTTCATTGAACGCGGTGGCTTGATCATCGGTATCTGTAATGGATTCCAAGCTCTTGTTAAATCAGGTCTTCTTCCATATGGTAACTTTGAAGATGCAAGCAGCATGAGTCCAACCCTCTTCTACAATGATGCCAACCAACACGTGGCTAAAATGGTGGAAACACGGATTGCCAACACGAATTCACCATGGCTTGCCGGAGTAGAAGTTGGTGACATCCATGCCATTCCAGTATCACACGGTGAAGGTAAATTTGTCGTGACAGCTGAGGAATTCGCAGAGCTTCGTGACAATGGTCAAATCTTTACCCAATATGTTGACTTCGAAGGTAAACCAAGCATGGATTCTAAATATAATCCTAACGGATCTGTAAATGCTATCGAAGGTATCACAAGTAAGAACGGTCAAATTATTGGTAAGATGGGTCACTCAGAACGTTTCGAAGATGGTCTCTTCCAAAATATTCCAGGAAATAAAGACCAACATCTCTTTGCATCAGCGGTTAAATACTTCACTGGAAAATAAAAGGTATACAAAATGACATACGAAGTTAAATCTCTTAATGAAGAATGTGGTATTTTTGGGATCTGGGGACACCCAGATGCTGCAAAACTGACTTATTTCGGATTACACAGTCTTCAACACCGTGGTCAAGAAGGGGCGGGGATCCTTTCGAATGATGCGGGTCAACTAAAACGGTATCGTGATACGGGTCTTCTCTCAGAAGTATTTCGAAATCCTGCTAACTTGGATAAGTTAACAGGAACGGGAGCGATTGGCCATGTTCGCTATGCGACAGCTGGGGAAGCTTCGGTGGATAACATCCAGCCCTTCCTCTTTCGCTTTCATGATACCCAGTTTGGACTAGCCCACAACGGGAATTTGACCAATGCTAAGTCCCTCAAACGGGAGTTGGAAAATAACGGAGCGATCTTTAGCTCAACTTCTGATTCAGAAATCTTGGCCCACTTGATTCGTCGGAGCCACAACCCTTCTTTCATGGGTAAGGTGAAAGAAGCCTTGAATACGGTGAAAGGTGGATTTGCTTACCTTCTCATGCTGGAAGATAAGCTGATTGCGGCCTTGGATCCAAATGGTTTCCGTCCTCTTTCGATTGGGAAAATGGCCAACGGAGCTATCGTGGTTTCATCTGAAACCTGTGCCTTTGAAGTGGTTGGAGCAGAGTGGATTCGGGATGTAAATCCGGGTGAAGTCGTGATCATTGATGATAATGGCATCACTTACGATAACTATACAACGGACACCCAATTGGCTGTTTGTTCGATGGAGTATATCTACTTTGCCCGTCCGGACTCCAATATCCAAGGGGTCAATGTCCATACAGCACGTAAACGTATGGGGGCTCAATTGGCACGTGAATTCAAACATGAAGCAGATATTGTGGTCGGTGTACCGAACTCTTCACTTAGTGCAGCCATGGGATTTGCGGAAGAATCTGGCCTACCAAATGAAATGGGCTTGATTAAAAACCAATATACCCAACGGACCTTTATTCAACCAACACAAGAACTACGTGAGCAAGGGGTTCGGATGAAGCTCTCTGCCGTATCCGGTGTCGTGAAAGGCAAACGGGTTGTCATGATCGATGATTCTATCGTACGTGGGACAACATCACGTCGAATTGTGAAGTTATTGAAAGAAGCAGGAGCTACAGAGGTCCACGTAGCAATCGGTAGCCCAGCCCTTGCCTACCCATGTTTCTACGGGATCGATATTCAAACACGTAAGGAATTGATTGCTGCCAATCATACAGTAGAGGAAACACGCGATATCATTGGTGCAGATAGCTTGACGTATTTGTCAATCGATGGCTTGATTGATTCTATTGGAATCGATACAGATGCCCCAAATGGCGGTCTTTGTGTGGCTTACTTTGATGGAAAATATCCAACACCTTTGTATGACTACGAAGAACGCTATGTGGAAAGTTTGAAAGAACATACTTCTTTCTATTAGAAGGGGGTTGTGGTGGAAATAGAAAATAAAATTACTGAGTTTTTATTGTATCTTGAAAAAAATTCGGAAAAAGATTTTTCAAGATGGTTAACCGGAGTCAATATTTTTGAGATATTGGGGATAACTAGCGCTGAAATTCGTCATAGTCGAATTTTAGCATGGTTGCTTGATCCTAGAGAAAGTCATAATTTGGGAGATAAATTTTTCAAGAAAATATTGATGAAGGTGATTGATAACAATCTATTTTTTGCAACAATTAAACCGGCCGAAATAATATTGAAAGATTTCTCAAAAGCGGAAGTATATAGAGAAAGTAAAAGTAATATTGATGTTCTGTATACAAATAAAGAACATAGAATAAATTTAGTTATTGAAAATAAAACTTTTACCTCTGACCACGACAATCAGTTGAGAAAATATCGAAAATTTATCGAAAACTCTTATGCTGGCTATCGTAATATATATATTTATCTGACACCAAATGGTGATGAACCGATAGATGCTGATGCTGAGGAAAAGCGATTTTGGCGTTTACTTTCATATCAAGATATTTCAGATATAGTAGAAGAATTGTATGTGGATGAGATTGATAATGAGAAAGTTTCTTACATTCTTAAAGAGTACAATGATAATATTAGGAGAAATATTTTGAATGATATAGAATTAAAAGAATTAAGTGCTGAAATTTATTTTAAATATAAAGAAGTTTTAGATCTTATTTTTGAAAACAGGCCTGATACGCAGATGTTTCGTGAAAAATTAGTCGGTGTTTTAAATGATCTGAATGAACAGGGAAGTTTAATTTTTGATGAAAAATATTGTTCAAAAACTTATTTACGCTTTAGAACGAGACGATTAGATAATTTTATTGACAATGTTGTTAAAGAGGACAATACTGAATGGTCCACTGGGTCAGCCTATTTTTATGAGATAACGTACAGTAATTTTCAGGCAGTTGTTTATTTATCAATATATAAAAAAAATTTAACAGACTTACAGTCTCAGCAATTTAAACTTTTGACTGTTGATAAATATAGTAAAGATGGTTTTAATACTTCTAATAAATTTCTAAATTTTGATGCTTCAGAAGAAAATTTATTGTTAACAGGATCAACTCAAACCCTCATTGACTTTCTATTAGAAAATCTTCAACAAATAGATGAATTTGAAAAGGTGTTTATTGATACTTGGAATGAAAAGCAAAAGGAGAAGGATTATGTCTAAAAATGCGTATGCCCAATCTGGCGTAGACGTTGAAGCAGGTTATGAAGTTGTTGAACGGATCAAAAAACATGTGGCTCGTACGGAACGTGCAGGTGTTATGGGAGCTCTCGGTGGCTTCGGTGGTATGTTCGACCTTTCAAAAACAGGTGTCAAAGAGCCTGTTTTGATTTCAGGTACAGATGGTGTTGGTACCAAGTTGATGCTAGCTATCAAGTATGACAAACACGATACGATCGGTCAAGATTGTGTCGCTATGTGTGTTAACGATATCATCGCTGCAGGTGCGGAGCCCCTTTACTTCCTTGACTATATTGCAACTGGTAAAAATGAACCTGCTAAATTAGAGCAAGTCGTTGCTGGTGTTGCAGAAGGGTGTGTGCAGGCTGGTGCAGCCCTTATCGGTGGGGAAACGGCTGAAATGCCTGGTATGTATGGTGAAGATGACTATGATTTGGCTGGGTTTGCTGTCGGTGTTGCAGAAAAATCTCAAATCATTGACGGTTCAAAAGTAGCTGAAGGGGATGTGATTCTTGGACTTGCTTCAAGCGGTATCCACTCAAATGGTTACTCACTTGTTCGTCGTGTCTTTGCGGATTACACAGGTGAAGAAGTTCTTCCAGAATTGGAAGGGAAGAAACTTAAAGACGTTCTTTTGGAACCAACTCGTATCTACGTCAAAGCAGCTTTGCCACTCATCAAAGAAGAATTGGTCAACGGAATTGCCCACATCACAGGTGGTGGTTTCATCGAAAATGTACCACGGATGTTCTCAGATGACTTGGCTGCTGAAATTGACGAAAGCAAAGTGCCAGTTCTTCCAATTTTCAAAGCCCTTGAAAAATATGGCCAAATCAAACATGAAGAAATGTTTGAAATCTTCAACATGGGGATTGGTCTCATGCTTGCAGTGAAACCAGAAAATGTGGAACGTGTCAAAGAACTTCTTGACGAACCTGTTTATGAAATTGGTCGTATTGTGAAGAAAGATGGCGCAAGTGTGGTGATTAAATAATGGTGCTATCACCATTTTATACGGAGAAATTGTAGAAAGGAATGTTTAGTTAGCAAGCCTAACTGAACACGGGACTCATTTTCTAGGAAAAAAGAGAAATCATTTTGTGTGCAAGCACCCAGCAATGATTTCCTATTTTTCTACGAAACTGTTCGGCTAGCCGAAACGTCCCTTTGTATCGAATATGAAAATTGCTGTTTTTGCCTCTGGCAACGGCTCAAACTTTCAGGTGATTGCGGAACAATTTCCGGTAGAATTTGTCTTTTCAGATCATCGGGATGCCTATGTCTTAGAACGTGCTAAAAACCTTGGCGTGGTGAGCCATGCCTTTGAACTCAAGGAATTTGACAATAAAGTAGCTTATGAAGAAGCTATCGTCAAATTCTTGGATGAACACCAGATTGATTTGGTTTGTTTGGCCGGTTATATGAAAATCGTTGGCCCCACCTTGCTAGCAGCTTATGAAGGCCGTATCATCAATATTCACCCAGCTTATCTCCCTGAATTTCCAGGTGCTCATGGTATTGAGGATGCTTGGAATGCAGGCGTTGCTGAGAGCGGTGTGACCATTCACTGGGTGGATTCTGGCGTTGATACTGGGAAGGTCATCAAACAAGTCCGTGTGCCACGCCTTGAAGGGGATACCCTTGATACTTTTGAAACTCGCATCCACGAAACAGAGTACAAACTCTATCCAGAAGTCTTGGAACGTTTGGGAGTAGCACGAAAATAAGGAAGCCATTGATCGGAAAAAACATTTTCGACTGTAGCTGATAAAGAACTTTTTTAAAAAAGGAAAAGAAAGAAAATGACTAAACGCGCACTAATTAGTGTTTCAGACAAAGCGGGCATTGTTGAATTTGCCCAAGAACTCAAAAAACTTGGTTGGGACATTATCTCAACAGGTGGTACTAAAGTTGCCCTTGATAATGCTGGAGTAGACACTATTGCCATTGACGATGTGACTGGTTTCCCAGAAATGATGGACGGTCGTGTGAAGACTCTCCACCCAAATATCCACGGTGGTCTCCTCGCTCGTCGTGACCTCGATAGCCACCTAGAGGCTGCTAAGGACAACAAGATTGAGTTGATCGACCTTGTGGTGGTAAACCTTTACCCATTCAAGGAAACCATCCTTAAACCAGACGTGACTTACGCGGATGCGGTTGAAAACATCGATATTGGTGGGCCATCTATGCTTCGTTCAGCAGCTAAAAACCACGCTAGCGTAACAGTTGTGGTAGATCCGGCTGACTATGCTGTGGTTTTGGACGAATTAGCAGCCAAGGGCGAAACAAGTTACGAAACTCGCCAATGTTTGGCAGCTAAAGTCTTCCGTCACACGGCAGCCTATGATGCTTTGATCGCAGAATATTTCACTGCTCAAGTGGGTGAAGAAAAACCTGAAAAACTCACTTTGACCTATGACCTTAAGCAACCAATGCGTTACGGGGAAAACCCTCAACAAGACGCAGACTTCTACCAAAAAGCTTTGCCAACGGCTTACTCCATTGCATCCGCTAAACAGCTGAACGGTAAAGAATTGTCCTTCAACAATATCCGTGATGCTGATGCCGCTATCCGGATCATCCGTGATTTCAAAGACCGTCCAACCGTTGTGGCCCTGAAACACATGAATCCATGTGGGATTGGTCAAGCTGACGATATTGAAACTGCTTGGGACTACGCTTATGAGTCTGACCCAGTCTCCATTTTTGGTGGAATCGTCGTTCTCAACCGTGAGGTAGACGCTGCGACAGCTCAAAAAATGCACGGTGTTTTCCTCGAAATCATCATTGCACCAAGCTACACAGATGAAGCGCTTGAAATCTTGACAACCAAGAAGAAAAACTTGCGGATCCTTGAATTGCCATTTGACGCTCAAGATGCTAGTGAAGTGGAAGCAGAATACACTGGTGTTGTTGGTGGTCTCCTCGTTCAAAACCAAGACGTGGTGAAAGAAAGCCCAGCTGACTGGCAAGTGGTGACGAAACGCCAACCAACGGAGACAGAAGCGACAGCTCTTGAGTTTGCTTGGAAAGCGATCAAGTACGTCAAATCAAATGGGATCATCGTGACCAATGACCATATGACACTTGGTGTTGGCCCTGGTCAAACTAACCGTGTGGCTTCAGTTCGTATTGCTATTGACCAAGCTAAAGACCGTCTTGATGGTGCTGTTCTTGCTTCAGATGCCTTCTTCCCATTTGCAGATAATGTGGAAGAAATTGCCAAAGCAGGGATTAAAGCGATCATCCAACCAGGTGGATCAGTCCGTGACAAAGAGTCAATTGAAGCGGCTGATAAATACGGCTTGACCATGATCTTCACAGGCGTGAGACATTTCAGACATTAATCAAAAAAGGCACTCATTCAACGATGAGTGTCTTTTCTGCTGGTTAAGAAGACCTTAATAGGGGTAGATATAGGTGACGGTTCCCCAGATGGGGTTAGTTGGATCGAACCAACCGCGGAAGTTGTCGATATAGCGATGGCCGTTGTAGTTAGCCTCTTGGATCTGAATTTTTTGGTCATGTTCGACATCCGTAACCAAGGCGACGTGCCCATATCCCCCATCATCCCAACAGGCGATGGCACCGACCTCTGGAGTGTCTCCTGTCCGGAATCCAGCAGCGCGTGCACTAGCTGCCCACATGCCGCCATTTCCCCACCAGTTGTGGGCCCAAGGGGCTAATTCTTTCGCTCCCCAGGTACACTCACCGATGGGGTAGGTATTTCCCGGGTGTGTTGCGAGTGGAGTGAGCTTTGGCTTTGCTTTTTCTACTTGAAAGGTAGTGGGGAATAGCCCTTTTAGTTGTCCTTGGCTTTTCTGATAGACGTGGAGATGAAATAGCCCATTTCCCTTGTGTTTTTGAGCCTGAAAGCGCAGTTGGAAATGTCCAGGTGCTATCTTCTTTGCGGGATACCAGACCAGATCATCCTGCCCATTTTCTTCAGACCAGATGGGGAAGACAATCTCGTCAACGTCTTCAAACAACTTTAGGTCTACCTCAAATTCTTGTGAGGAGATGGGTGTGATCGTAATCTTGGGTTGGGAGGAAGCCAGGTCTTTTTGCTGGACTCTGGTCGTGAGAGGGTAAAGTCCGGTTAGCTGCTCATTTGCCTCCACCCCATAGACATGGACATGATAAAGTCCGGCTTGATCAGAATGGTTGGTCAATGGCACTTGTAGGTCAAATCCCTTGTCACTGCGTTCCACAGGATACCAAATCAGGTCATCTTGACCATTTTGGTCAGACCAGACGGGAACTTGGATCTTTTGATACTTATCCGGGACGTTTCCAAGATGAATCACTAGCTGCCCTTTTTCGGCATAGATAGCATTGGTCGCTTGATCTGCATGGGCAATAGAGGCTTGCATCCCCCATGTCGCACAAGTCAGTACAACAAATTTTTTGATCGTTTGCATAATACTCCTTTTCGTCAATTAGTAGGTCTCACCTATACTATTCGGAAAAAAATGAGAAATAGGAGAAAATAGCAAAAAATGTTTGGATTCTACTGGGAATAGGAGACTTTTGCTGAAATCATTAGAATAAAACGAACGATTATGATATAATTTAATAAAATAATTCGCAAAAGAGGTTCGAGATGAAACTTTTGGTTGTTGGATCTGGCGGTCGTGAGCATGCGATTGCCAAGAAATTGTTGGAGTCTACAGACGTTGAGCAGGTTTTTGTGGCTCCTGGTAATGACGGGATGCGATTAGACGGTCTGGATTTGATCAATATCGGAATTTCCGAACATTCTAAGCTGATTGACTTCGCAAAAGCGAATGATGTTGCTTGGACCTTCATTGGTCCAGATGATGCCCTTGCAGCTGGTATCGTGGGTGATTTCAATGCAGCTGGTCTCAAGGCTTTTGGTCCGACCAAGGCTGCAGCTGAGCTGGAGTGGTCTAAGGATTTTGCTAAGGAAATCATGGTCAAATACGACGTTCCGACAGCAGCTTATGGAACCTTTTCAGATTTCGAGGAAGCCAAGGCCTACATCGAAGAAAAAGGCGCTCCAATCGTCGTCAAGGCAGATGGCTTGGCCCTTGGGAAAGGTGTCGTCGTTGCGGAGACAGTTGAGCAAGCAGTTGAAGCCGCTCATGAGATGCTTTTGGACAATAAATTCGGTGATTCAGGCGCGCGCGTGGTCATCGAGGAATTCCTTGACGGGGAAGAGTTCTCTCTCTTTGCCTTTGTCAATGGTGATAAGTTCTACATTATGCCAACGGCACAGGACCACAAACGTGCCTACGATGGCGACAAAGGCCCTAACACTGGCGGGATGGGTGCCTATGCGCCAGTTCCTCACTTGCCACAGAGCGTGGTTGACACAGCGGTTGACACCATTGTTAAGCCAGTTCTTGAAGGCATGATCAAAGAAGGTCGTCCGTATCTTGGTGTCCTTTACGCGGGGCTAATCTTGACAGCTGATGGACCGAAAGTCATCGAGTTCAACTCTCGTTTTGGCGATCCTGAAACACAAATTATCTTGCCTCGTTTGACATCTGATTTTGCACAAAATATTACTGATATTTTGGATGGCAAAGAGCCGGCCATTACTTGGACGGACAAGGGTGTGACACTGGGCGTAGTTGTAGCATCAAACGGCTACCCACTCGCTTATGAGAAGGGTGTCAAGCTTCCAGCCAAGACAGAGGGCGACATAATTACTTACTATGCTGGTGCCAAATTCGCTGAAAATAGTCAAGACCTCCTTTCAAACGGAGGACGTGTCTACATGCTCGTCACAACAGCAGATACCGTCAAAGACGGCCAAAACATTATCTACAACGAACTCAACAAACAAAACACAGAAGGCCTCTTCTATCGAAATGATATCGGTAGCAAGGCGATAAAGTAGAAGTACAAGAATAGCGCGACGAAGTCGCTAAACCCGATAATGGTCGCCATGGTGAAAAGACCGGAACAGCATCTGTTCTGGTCGGGGGAAACTTTGAGACCTTAGGCTCAAAGTTTAGGAATGAAACCGAAGGTTTGCTTCCGTCCCCACCACCTAAGAACATTATCAAAAAAAGAAAAAGGATTAAAAATGAAACCAGTAATTTCCATCATCATGGGCTCAAAATCTGACTGGGCAACCATGCAAAAAGCTGCTGAAGTCCTCGACAACTTCGGCGTCGCTTACGAAAAGAAAGTTGTCTCTGCTCACCGGACACCAGACCTCATGTTCAAACATGCGGAAGAAGCACGTAGCCGTGGCATCAAGGTCATCATCGCGGGTGCGGGTGGCGCTGCTCACTTGCCAGGTATGGTTGCTGCTAAAACAACCCTTCCAGTTATCGGGGTACCCGTCAAATCACGTGCCCTTAGCGGTGTGGATTCGCTCTATTCTATCGTTCAGATGCCGGGTGGCGTGCCTGTGGCAACAATGGCCATTGGTGAAGCAGGAGCGACAAACGCAGCCCTCTTTGCCCTTCGTCTTCTTTCAGTAGAGGACCAGGCTATTGCGACAGCGTTAGCGGATTTCGCAGAAGAACAAGGAAAAATCGCAGAGGAGTCTACCAATGAGCTCAACTAAAACCATTGGCATCATCGGTGGCGGTCAGCTTGGTCAGATGATGGCCATTTCTGCTATTTACATGGGTCACAAGGTCATCGCCTTGGACCCAGCAGCTGATTGTCCAGCCTCCCGCGTGGCGGAAATCATCGTGGCCCCTTACGACGACGTGGATGCCCTTCGTCAGTTGGCAGATTGCTGTGATGTTCTCACTTATGAATTTGAAAATGTGGATGCTGACGGTTTGGATGCTGTTATCAAGGAAGGACAACTCCCTCAAGGAACAGACCTGCTCCGCATTTCTCAAAATCGAATCTTTGAGAAGGATTTTCTTTCTAACAAGGCCCAAGTCACTGTGGCTCCTTACAAGGTCGTGACCTCAAGCCAGGATTTGGCAGATATTGACCTGTCGAAAAATTATGTCCTCAAGACTGCGACCGGTGGTTACGATGGCCATGGTCAAAAGGTTATTCGTTCAGAAGCAGACTTGGAAGAAGCATACACTTTAGCCGATTCAGCAGACTGTGTCTTGGAAGAATTTGTCAACTTTGACCTTGAGATTTCAGTCATCGTGTCTGGAAATGGCAAGGATGTGACAGTCTTTCCCGTTCAGGAAAATATCCACCGCAACAACATTCTTTCAAAAACCATTGTGCCTGCTCGCATTTCAGAAAGTCTAGCTGAAAAAGCCAAAGTCATGGCAGTGCGAATCGCAGAACAACTGAACCTTTCTGGTACACTTTGTGTAGAAATGTTTGCGACAGCTGATGACATCATTGTCAACGAAATTGCGCCACGTCCACACAACTCAGGTCATTACTCAATCGAAGCCTGCGACTTCTCCCAGTTTGATACCCATATCTTGGGCGTTCTCGGAGCACCACTCCCAGCAATTCACCTTCATGCACCAGCTGTTATGCTCAATGTTCTCGGCCAACATGTCGAGGCTGCTGAAATATATGTGACAGAAAATCCAAGCGCTCACCTCCACTTATATGGTAAACTAGAAGCAAAGCACAACCGCAAAATGGGACATGTGACTTTGTTTAGTGATGAACCAGATAATGTGGTTGAATTTGGGAAAGGGATTGATTTTTAAAATGGTAGAAGAATTCGATGATGTATTCGATGATGACATTACTACTCTAACATTTACTTATGCGGACGATGTAGAGATTCCAGAAATTCCTGATACAGAAGGATTCATGTTGTAGAGATAACAAATAATCGACTAGTTATAAAGCATATCCTCGATGATGATGAGGTCTATGATTATATAAAGACTTGTGGATTAACAAGTCGCCCTATAAAACTTTCGATTGAATTTTGTGTTTACGAAGATTCTGAGGAAGAATAGTATTTATATTGAATGGGGGGAATATATGATTCAACTCATTTCTTAAACAAGAGAATCCAGACAACTACTGAAGGAAAGGAATTGATTTTTAAGTGAAAATAGCGATTCTAGGACTTGGAGTCATCGGGACCACTTATGCCTACGCCTTTCAAAAAGCAGGCCATCAAGTGGAACACGTACTGAGAGATAGTAAGAAAAGTACAGCTCCGAAGGAGTTGTCGGTTGATCTACTAGATGGTCGCTATCATTCCAAAGGTGAAAACAAACACGACACCTATGAGGTTCATGTGGCAGAAGCTGATT
Organism: Streptococcus parasanguinis; assembly: GCF_001069785.1. GTDB lineage: Bacteria > Bacillota > Bacilli > Lactobacillales > Streptococcaceae > Streptococcus > Streptococcus parasanguinis_T. The sequence continues at coordinate 2,542 of NZ_JVSR01000077.1, read as the reverse complement.
CAGAATATGATTTTATTTTTCTGAGTGTGCGTCATGGGCTTATCAAAGAAGCTGTGGAGACCTTGCGAAAAAATCATATCAAAGGCACCCTTGTTTTCTTCTGTAATTTCTGGGATACTCGAGAAGAGGTCCTAGAGTGGGCAGGGGATTACGACTATATTTTGGCCTTTCCGACAGCGGGTGGTCACATGCAGGAGAACCATTTGGATGGTGTTTTGTTCGACCATTTAATGTTAGAGGGAGAGCAAAAAGCACATATTTCTAACTATGCTGATCTGACGGATTTACTGACTTCTGCAGATTTGAAGTGGGAAGTACCTCATGATATGGTCGAGTGGATTTGGATTCATATGGCGATTAACGCAGGTGTCACTTCGACAGCTGCGCGTTCGGGAAATCTGGAAAACCCAGAAGAACTGGCTTTGAACTTGATGAATAGTTCTTCGGAATTGTCATTGGCTATCAAGGCCATTCGAGAAGCCTTGAAAGTCGTAGAAGCGCGTGGTGTAAATTTGAAGCTTTATAAGGCAGAACTCTTACCCTACAAAATTCCGGCTTGGATAGCCGGCAAAGCCATGAAAGTCATGTTTGCGAAAAATGAGCTGACTCGAAAAATTATGACTTTGCACAATGATAAACAGGACATCTTCTATTGTTGTCAAAGTGTTTATCAGACTGGTCAAGAGTTAGGTGTCAAGATGCCTATTCTGGAAGCAAATATGAAGGGCATTTCGCTTTAGGAGGTTTTATGATTCAACTCATTGTCAATGCTTTTGTTGAAAAAGAGAAAACTGGAGCAGTCGTCGAAGTCTTATATGCTAGTAGCAATCACGAAAAAGTGAAAGCTAAGTATGAAGAGCTGACTTCTCAATACCCTGAAAACTATTTAGCCATCTATGATCTGCCTCTAGATACGGATTTGAATACACTCGATCACTATCCGTCAGTGTGGATCGGGAAAGAAGAATTTGAATAAAATGACTATTGGTTGCTAACTGATGTGAAACATCAAAAGAAAGGAAAATAAAAACATGATCGAACGATACTCTCGCCCAGAAATGGCGAACATTTGGACTGAAGAAAATAAATACCGTGCTTGGCTTGAGGTGGAAATCTTGGCTGACGAGGCATGGGCTGAATTGGGAGAAATCCCTAAGGAAGATGTGGCTTTGATTCGTGAAAAATCAGACTTTGACATCGACCGTATTCTTGAAATCGAGCAACAGACTCGTCACGATGTGGTTGCCTTCACACGTGCGGTTTCTGAAACGCTTGGTGAAGAACGTAAGTGGGTTCACTATGGGTTGACATCTACTGACGTGGTCGATACGGCCTATGGTTACCTCTACAAACAAGCCAACGACATCATCCGCAAGGATCTTGAAAACTTCCTCAACATCATCGCTGACAAAGCGAAAGAACACAAGTTCACTATCATGATGGGTCGTACCCACGGTGTGCACGCTGAGCCTACAACTTTTGGTCTGAAATTGGCGACTTGGTACAGCGAAATGAAGCGCAACATCGAGCGTTTCGAGCATGCGGCTGCTGGTGTGGAAGCTGGTAAGATTTCTGGTGCGGTTGGTAACTTTGCCAACATTCCACCATTCGTTGAAAAATACGTCTGCGACAAATTGGGTATCCGTGCTCAAGAAATCTCTACACAGGTCCTTCCTCGTGACCTTCACGCTGAGTACTTTGCAGTTCTTGCTAGCATCGCAACTTCTATCGAGCGGATGGCGACTGAAATCCGTGGTCTGCAAAAATCTGAACAACGTGAAGTGGAAGAATTCTTTGCCAAAGGTCAAAAAGGATCTTCAGCAATGCCTCACAAGCGCAACCCGATCGGTTCTGAAAACATGACAGGTCTTGCGCGTGTGATCCGTGGCCACATGGTCACAGCTTATGAAAATGTGTCACTCTGGCATGAGCGTGATATCTCTCACTCATCAGCTGAGCGGATCATCGCACCAGACACAACCATCTTGATTGACTACATGCTCAACCGTTTCGGAAACATCGTTAAGAACTTGACTGTCTTCCCAGAAAACATGATCCGCAACATGAACTCTACATTTGGTTTGATCTTCAGCCAACGTGCCATGTTGACTTTGATTGAAAAAGGCATGACACGTGAGCAAGCTTACGACCTTGTTCAACCGAAGACTGCCCAATCATGGGATAACCAAGTCGACTTCAAACCACTTCTCGAAGCAGATCCAGAAGTGACTTCACGCCTCACTCAAGAAGAGATCGACGAAATCTTCAACCCAACTTACTACACCAAACGGGTGGATGAAATCTTCGAACGCATCGGTTTGGGTGACTAATCGCAACGAAAAAGGGAATTTGAAAAATAGACGAAAGAGGCTGGGACAAAAGTCCTAGCCTCTCAATTATTTTTGGATTGTCGWGYAAGACGCAGTRGTTGAGTGGGCTCTACTACGCTGATTTCATCAGCTTTTACAGCCCTACTCAACTGTGCGGAGGTTGGACGACGAAATCGAATTCTAACGAATTACCGATTTCTGTCCCACTCTCT
>NZ_JVSR01000076.1:0-16872 GCF_001069785.1 Streptococcus parasanguinis | reverse complement strand
AATCCAAAAATAATTGAGAGGCTAGGACTTTTGTCCCAGCCTCTTATTTGTTGCGACTGAATAGAAGAGGAGTCACATTTTATATGACTCCTCTTCTATGGCTTATTTTAATTTTTCAGTGATTTCTTTAGCAAGTAGGAGCCCCAATCGATAGTCTTTGTTGATAGCATGGATGACATCGTTGATATTGTCGGTCTCTTGGATTTTTTCCTTGATGCTATCTTTGAAAGCTTGATCTTTCAAGAGTTGCTCTTGTAAGAGCTGTTGTAGTTTTTCTCTTTCGTACTTGTTAAATAAAAAGAGAACCACTAAACTGATGAGGATTAAGATGTAAACGGTTTGATTCATAGATTTCTCCTGTATATAAAGGATCTGAAAATGTAGAAAATGAAGGGCATTGGGCATGAGAAAAGGAGTGAGAAAGAACTAATTTTAAATGCATTTAGTTCTTTCTCACTCCCAGAAGAGATATTCTACTGATCAACAATTAGATAAGAAATTACATTTTCTCAGGTGCATCGACACCAAGTAAGCGAAGTGCTTCTTTCAAAACAACTGCTGTTGAGTAGCTAAGAGCAAGACGGCTATCGCGTTCTGGACTTTCATCCAAGATACGAGTGTGAGCATAGTACTTGTTGAAGGCTTGAGCCAAGTTAATCGCATATTTAGCGATCAAGGATGGGTCATAGTTTTCAGCGGCACGTTTCACGACACGAGAGAAGTCTTGGAGAAGTTTGATGATTTCCCAGCTTTCTGGGTCGCTCAAGCTGTAAGTTGCATCTGTTGATGGAGTGAAGTTGGCTTTGCGAAGGATGGATTGGATACGAGCGTATGCGTATTGAACGTAAGGTCCAGTTTCTCCTTCGAAGGATACCATGGCTTCAAGGTCAAAGTCATACCCGTTGCGACGGTCTGTCTTCAAATCGTAGAATTTAACCGCACCAACACCGACTGCATGTGCCACTTCTTCTTTGTTTTCAAGTTCAGGATTCTTCTCTTCGATCTGAGCTTTGGCACGAGAGATCGCTTCTTGAAGAGTTGGTTCGAGCAGGATGATATTTCCTTTACGAGTTGACAATTTTTGGCGGTTTTTTGTGACCAAACCAAAGTCAACGTGAACCATATCATCGCTCCAGTCAAATCCCATTTTCTTCAAAACAGCTTTCAACTGACGGAAGTGGTTGGATTGTTCTTGACCTACGGCGTAGATGTTTTTCACAAAGTTGTAAGTCCGTGCACGGTAGATAGCGGTTGCGATATCACGAGTGATATAAAGAGTGGCACCGTCTGATTTCTTAATCATAGCTGGTGGAAGGTTCACATCATCAAGCTCAACGATGCTAGCTCCTTTAGATTCTTTCAACAAGCCTTTGTCTTCAAGGATTTGAACCCCTTCATCCATCTTGTCGTTGTAGAAAGCTTCCCCGTTTAAGCTATCAAACTCAACACCAAGGAGTTTGTAGATACGGTTGAATTCCACCAAGCTTTCGTCACGGAACCATTGCCACAATTCAGTCGCTTCTGGATCTCCATCTTCCAATTTCTTGAACCATTTACGTCCTTCTTCATCAAGCTCAGGATCATTTTCAATTTCAGCATTGATACGAACGTAAAGTTTTAGCAATTCATCGATTGGGTTGGCTTCAACAGCTTCCTTGCTACCCCATTTTTTGTAGGCTACCATCAAGAGACCGAACTGTTTGCCCCAGTCTCCCAAGTGGTTGATTTTAATCGTGTTGTAGCCCATTTTGCGGAAGATGTTTGAAAGAGCATCCCCGATAACAGTTGAACGCAAGTGACCAACTGAGAATGGTTTTGCGATGTTTGGGCTTGAAAGGTCGATGGTGATGTTTTGACCATGTCCTTCGTCTTGTTGGCCGTAGTCTGCACCTGCTTCGATGACGGATTTGATCACCTGATCAGAGATCTTAGATTTATCTAAGAAGAAGTTCACGTAAGGTCCAGTTGCAACGACTTTTTCAAAGGCGCTTTGGTCGATCTTTTCAGCAATGTCTGCAGCGATTGCTTGAGGAGCCTTGCGTTCCACTTTTGCAAGTGAGAAGGCTGGAAAAGCAATGTCACCAAGATCAGATGATTTTGGTTGTTCAAGCAAGTTTAAAATAGCATCTTGGTCAAGAGAGTCAATCACTTTGGCCAATTCACTAGCAATGAGTTCTTTATTATTCATATTAGCTCCTTAGTCCTTTTAACTATTATTTTAACACAATTCTGAGCGAATTTTCAATTTTTTTGGTATAATTTAAAGTATATTTATTCAAAAGTGGAGGTCCAATGAAAAAGACAGAACGTCACCTTTTGATTCAACAAATGATTCGAAATGAAAAATTGTCGACTCAAAAAGAGATTCAGGATCGATTAGAAGCAAAAGGAATTGCTGTAACGCAAACTACTCTGTCACGAGATTTGCGCGATCTGGGTCTAGTCAAGGTGAAACGAAAAGACCAGTTGTATTATATTTTGCCCAATGAGCCTGAGGTGGCAGAGATTTATATTATGTTGTCCAGCCATGCCAAGTCTGTTTCACGAGCAGAATTCACCTTGGTCTTGCGGACAGAGCTAGGTGAGGCAGCTCTCTTGGCCAATGGTGTAGATGAAATGTCAGATGAGCGTATTTTGGGAACAGTAGCAGGGGCCAATACCCTCTTGATTGTCTGTCGAGACCAAGATGCAGCGATTGAAATTCAAAATGAAATTTTAGGGATGATGCAGTAGTCAAGCCCCGTTGGAGAGAAAGAGAAATGTCAAAAGGAGGAAGATAGGCAACTATCTACTCCTGTTTTCATCTATGGAGCTTGCGTCAGAAAATGATGCAAGAGTAAGGAATAAAGAAGTATGGCAGTAGAGAAAATATCCCCTGGAATGCAGCAGTATCTAGATATCAAAAAAGACTATCCGGATGCCTTTTTGCTGTTTCGAATGGGAGATTTTTACGAATTATTTTATGAAGATGCAGTGAATGCAGCTCAAATTTTAGAGATTTCCTTAACCTCACGGAATAAAAATGCAGAGAATCCGATCCCTATGGCAGGTGTTCCCTACCACTCGGCCCAGCAGTATATTGATGTCCTCATTGAACAGGGCTATAAGGTCGCGATTGCAGAACAAATGGAAGACCCCAAAGAAGCCAAGGGGGTCGTTAAGCGTGAAGTGGTACAGGTGATTACACCGGGTACAGTGGTGGATTCGACCAAGCCAGATAGTGAGAATAACTTCCTGGTTGCTTTGGATCGTTCAGGAAATGAGTATGGGCTAGCCTATATGGATCTGGTGACAGGGGAGTTTCAGGTGACGACCCTCAATGACTTTAGCATGGTTTGTGGAGAAATCCGCAATTTACGTGCGCGTGAGGTGGTCCTGGGTTATGAGTTGCCAGAACAGGAAGAGCGTGTGTTTGTTAGTCAGATGAATCTCTTGTTGTCACATGTAGAGACGGCGCTCGACGATGTTCAACTCTTAGGGGATCAGTTGAGTGAGCTAGAAAAGAAAACGGCTGGAAAACTTCTCCAGTATGTCCACCAGACACAAATGCGGGAATTAAGCCACCTCAAAAAAGCCCATCATTATGAGATTTGCGATTTCTTGCAGATGGACTTTGCGACCAAGGCTAGTCTGGATTTGACAGAGAATGCACGGACTGGGAAGAAACATGGTAGCTTGTATTGGTATTTGGATGAAACCAAGACGGCCATGGGTGGTCGTTTGTTGCGGTCCTGGATTCAGAAACCCTTGGTCGATTTGAAACGGATTCGAGAGCGCCAGGACATCATTCAGGTCTTTATGGATCATTTCTTTGAACGGAGCGATTTGACCGACAGCCTCAAAGGAGTCTATGACATTGAACGCTTAGCGAGTCGGGTTTCCTTTGGCAAGATCAATCCTAAGGATCTCTTGCAACTAGGAGATACTCTGGGGCATGTGCCGACGATTAAGTCGATTCTACTGGGGATTGGCGATCCAGTCTTAGATGTCTTGATTGCACGCTTGGATGAACTTCCTGAGTTGCATCGCTTGATTACCTCAGCTATTGCTCCGGAAGCATCTGCTGTTATTACAGAGGGAAATATCATCCGAACTGGGTTTGACGAGCAATTGGACCAGTACCGTGTCGTTCTTCGGGATGGTACGGGTTGGATTGCTGAGATTGAGGCCAAGGAGCGCGAAGCCAGCGGCATTACAGGTCTCAAAATCGATTACAACAAGAAGGATGGCTACTATTTCCATGTCACCAATTCTCAATTGAGTCACGTTCCTGCTCACTTTTTCCGCAAGGCGACCTTGAAAAATTCAGAACGCTTTGGTACGGAGGAATTGGCACGCATCGAAGGAGATATGCTAGAGGCGCGTGAGAAGTCTGCTAATTTGGAATATACAATTTTTATGCGGATTCGTGAAGAAGTTGGCAAGTATATCCAACGTCTGCAACAGTTAGCTCAGGCGATTGCGACGGTTGATGTTTTACAAAGTTTAGCCAGTGTCGCTGAGTCGCAACAATTGAATCGTCCCTTCTTTCATGAAGAACGACGAATCGCGATCGACAAAGGTCGCCATCCAGTTGTCGAGAAAGTCATGGGAGCCCAGTCCTATATTCCTAATAGCATCTTTATGGATGAAGAACGGGATATTCAGCTGATTACGGGGCCAAATATGAGCGGGAAGTCTACCTATATGCGCCAATTGGCGATCATTGTGATTCTTGCCCAAATTGGCTCCTATGTTCCAGCGCAAAAGGCCGAGTTGCCAATCTTTGATGCGATTTATACTCGAATCGGAGCTGCTGATGACCTGGTATCGGGTCAGTCTACCTTCATGGTGGAAATGATGGAGGCTAATCACGCCATTCGCAAGGCAACGACCCAGTCCTTGATTTTGTTTGATGAGTTGGGACGGGGAACGGCGACCTATGATGGGATGGCCCTCGCCCAATCCATCATCGAATACATTCACGATCGTACTGGCGCCAAAACCTTGTTTGCGACCCATTACCATGAATTGACGGCTCTTTCAGAAACCTTGTCTCGCTTGGAAAATGTCCATGTTGCGACCTTGGAGCGAGATGGTCAGGTTACCTTCTTGCACAAGATTGAACCCGGCCCAGCGGATAAGTCCTATGGGATTCACGTGGCCAAGATCGCTGGTTTACCAGAAGAATTGCTGAAGCGGGCGGATGCGATTTTGACCAAGCTCGAAGGACAAGCCCAGCAAGTACCGCTTGCGGATGTAACTCCTAAAAAGGAAGGGTCTTCGCAGGTTGCTGAACAAATGTCCCTCTTTGAGGAAGAGACAGAAAATACAGTGATTACAGAATTGAAGAATCTGGATCTCTACAATATGACTCCGATGGAAGTCATGATGGCAGTCGCCGAATTGAAAAAGAAATTGTAAAAGAAGATCCTCGTGATGGCGAGGATCTTTTATTTTAGTGGTTAGTAATGCTTTGATTGATTTCTTGGACTTGTTTTTTATAAAAATGATGGGAGACCAACCAGATGATCACGTAAACGAGGGTGAATTCGACAACGAGTGAGAAGTAAAATCCGAGTCGTGCTGGAAACCAGCCGGCCAAGGTAGCTAGGGGAATAAACCCAAGTAACATGAGTAGGTAATGGCTCAGAGTAGCCCGTAAGAGGCTCCAGTCTTTTTGAAAGAGGAGACTTCCGAAGCTAAAGAGGACCCCAATCGCACCCCAAACGAGAGCACAATAGAGCATGACCAGTGAGCCGTGAACATGATGCAAGAACATCCAGCGACCGACTGCAGAGTTGGGACTTAAGGGAAGGTACAACTCAGGTGAGAAGAGGTAGGAAAAGAAGATGGATAAGATGAGCCCGATGAAAATCCCTTTTAGGGCGTCAGAAAAAGATTGTTTTAGCATGATAATTTCTCCTTAATGGCTTTTAAGTAACGACGGGAGGAGTAGGTCAGACTCCCGTTTTTAAGATAGATTTGCACCGATCCTCCACTGGTAAAGTGCAGGTGATCGATTTCTTTTGTGTTGATAATTTCAGATTGGGAAATTTTGAGAAAGCAGGTCGGCAAGTCTTCAGATAGCTGATAGAGTGGTCCAGTCAGAATAAATTGATTTGTCATAGTCTCGCCAATTACTTGCCGATTTTCAATGTAAAAACGTTGGAATAGTTGGCTTTCGATCAGGTAAGCTTCCCCATCCTTTTTAGCACGTAAGCGCCCTTTTTGATCCAATTCTTCCACAAAGTCACGAATTTTCTCTACACGCGCAGACAGTGCAGGTGCTGTGATCATCACCGCTTCTTCTTGGAAGTGGGAATCAATTTGTACTTCAACTTTCATAAGATCGTTTCTCCCTCCTTTGGGTAAAGTCGGTTGGCCTGCTAGCCCGGCCCCTTCTTTACACTACTATTAAACACTTTTTCCAAAGGGAAGACAAGGGGATTTGTCTATGTGGTCGTTTTCTTTGCCTATGCGGTTTTTAAGGAAGAAGATGGGGACAAGCCTACGTTTTTTAAGAAAGGGAGTCTTGTAGATCTGTGGTATAATAGAGCTACATGTATCGGTGAAAAAATAGGTAAAGGAGCAGACATGTCACAGATTATTGAATTGCCAGAAGTCTTAGCCAATCAGATTGCGGCGGGTGAAGTGATTGAACGACCTGCTAGTGTGGTCAAGGAGTTGGTTGAAAACTCGATCGATGCTGGGGCTAGCCAGATCGTTGTTGAAATCGAAGAAGCAGGATTGAAGTCGATTCGGATTACAGACAATGGGGAAGGAATTGCGCACGATGAGGTCGCTTTAGCCCTCCGTCGACATGCGACCAGTAAGATCAAGAGTCAAGCGGATCTTTTTCGTATTCGAACGCTTGGTTTTCGTGGTGAGGCCATGCCTTCCATTGCTTCTGTCAGTATTCTAACCCTTCTAACGGCGCAAGAAGGAGCTGCCCACGGGACCAAATTGGTCGCAAAGGGTGGTGAAATTGAGGAAGTGGAGCCAGCGACAAGCCCTGTCGGAACCAAGATCACAGTGGAAGATCTCTTTTTTAATACACCTGCTCGTCTCAAGTATTTAAAGAGCCAGCAGGCAGAGCTATCCCATATCGTGGATATTCTCAATCGCTTGAGCTTGGCCCATCCTGAGATCGCCTTTACCTTGATCAATGATGGAAAAGAAATGACCAAAACAGCGGGGACTGGCAATCTCCGGCAAGCGATTGCAGGTGTCTATGGACTTGCGTCTGCTAAGAAGATGGTGGCCATTGAAAATCGCGACCTAGATTTTGAAGTGACGGGCTTTGTGTCTTTGCCTGAATTGACTCGTGCCAATCGCAATTACATCAGTCTCTTTATCAACGGCCGTTACATCAAGAATTTCTTGCTCAATCGAGCTATTTTAGACGGCTATGGCAGTAAACTCATGGTGGGTCGCTTTCCACTCGCGATCATTAATATCCAGATCGACCCTTACTTAGCGGATGTCAATGTTCACCCTACCAAGCAAGAGGTTCGTATTTCCAAAGAACGAGAACTGATGGCCTTGATCTCCCAGGCTATTGCGAACGCTTTGAAAGAGCAGGACCTGATTCCGGATGCTCTAGAAAATCTAGCCAAGTCGACCATTCGCCGAACAGAAAAGCCAGTACAGACAACCCTGCCTTTAAAAGAAAACCGCCTCTATTATGACCGAGAGAGCCAAGATTTCAAGCTTCGACCAGAAGTGGCAGATCCTCAACGGCCTCTAGCAGATGAGACTGCTACTGAAGCTAGAATCCAAGAAAACCCAGTAGAAAAACCAACAAGCGCGATCAAGTTTGCGGAAAGAAAGGCTGTGGTTTATGATGAACTGGATCATCCAGAGTTGGATCTGGCTAGTCTAGACAAGGTCTATGATAAGTTGGATGGGGAAGAACATTCGACCTTCCCAGAGTTGGAATATTTTGGTCAGATGCATGGAACCTATCTCTTTGCCCAAGGCAATGGGGGCCTTTATATCATTGACCAGCACGCGGCCCAAGAGCGGGTCAAATACGAAGAATACCGGGAGAGCATCGGGGACGTAGACGGCAGTCAGCAACAACTGCTGGTGCCCTATATCTTTGAGTTCCCTGCAGACGATCTAATCCGCCTACAACAGCGCAAGCACCTCCTAGAAGAAGTGGGCGTCTACTTAGAAGAATACGGAGCCAACCAGTTGATCTTACGGGAGCATCCGATCTGGATGAAGGAGGAAGAGATCGAGTCGGGTATCTATGAAATGTGTGATATGCTCCTCTTGACCAAGGAAGTGTCCATCAAGAAATACCGAGCTGAGTTGGCTATCATGATGTCCTGCAAACGCTCTATCAAGGCCAACCATATACTGGACGATTACTCTGCACGGGATCTCATCTATCAACTGTCCCAATGTGACAACCCCTATAACTGCCCCCACGGCCGTCCCGTCTTGGTTAACTTTACCAAGTCAGATATGGAAAAGATGTTCCGACGTATTCAAGAAAATCACACCAGTCTACGGGAATTGGGCAAGTATTAAACAAACAATAAAGGAAGATTATGTACGAATACATTAAAGGAATTTTAACGAAAATCACTGCTAAATACATTGTGGTAGAAACAGCTGGGATCGGCTATCTCTTGCATGTGGCCAATCCCTATGCCTACTCTGGCAAAATGAATCAAGAGGTGCAAGTCTATCTGCACCAAGTGGTCCGTGAAGACGCTCACCTTCTCTATGGCTTTGCGACAGAGGAAGAGAAACAGCTCTTTTTAAACTTGATCTCAGTCTCTGGGATTGGACCTGTCTCAGCTCTGGCTATCATTGCTGCGGATGACAATGCAGGCCTTGTCCAAGCCATCGAAAGCAAGAACATCACTTACTTGACCAAGTTTCCGAAGATCGGCAAGAAAACAGCCCAACAGATGGTCTTGGATCTGGAAGGTAAGATCAATCTTGATCTAGAAGATGCACCGGCTCAGTCCAAAGCCAAAGTTGCAGAAGAAAACCAAGCCCTTGAAGAAGCTATGGAAGCCATGTTGGCATTGGGATACAAGGCAACGGAACTCAAGAAAATCAAGAAATTCTTTGAAGGAACTTCTGATACTGCTGAAAACTACATCAAGTCTGCCCTGAAGATGTTGGTGAAATAGGAGGTTCCTATGCCAAAACGTTGTGGCTGGGTCAAAATGACCAACCCCCTCTATGTGGCCTATCATGATGAAGAATGGGGACGACCCCTGCATGATGACCAGGCGCTTTTTGAGTTGCTTTGTATGGAGACCTATCAGGCTGGTTTGTCTTGGGAAACGGTCCTCAATAAACGGCAGACTTTCCGAGAATCTTTTCATGGTTACCATCTTCAACGCGTCGCAGAGATGACGGATGAAGAACTGGAATCCTTGTTAGACAATCCAGCTATCATCCGAAATCGTGCCAAGATCTTTGCGACACGGGCCAATGCTCAAGCCTTTCTACAAGTCCAGGAGGAATTTGGATCGTTTGATGCTTATCTTTGGTCTTTTGTCAATGGGAAAACCATCGTCAATGATGTCCCGGATTACCGACAGGCTCCTGCCAAGACAGCTCTTTCTGAGAAGTTAGCCAAAGATCTCAAAAAACGTGGTTTTAAGTTCACAGGACCAGTCGCAGTTTTATCCTACCTACAAGCAGCAGGCCTGGTCAATGATCATGAGAATGATTGTGATTGGAAATAGGAACAATAAAAAGTCGCAGGTTGCGACTTTTTTAAATAATTTAGGAAATTGTGTTAAAATGAAATGAAAATTACGAATAGTATAAGTAGGAGGCACCATGAAGGCGGAAATTATTGCAGTTGGAACGGAAATTCTAACAGGACAAATTGTGAACACCAATGCTCAGTTCTTGTCTGAAAAATTGGCTAGTTTAGGGATTGATGTCTATTATCATGTGGCGGTAGGAGATAATGAAGGTCGTCTCTTCTCGACCATTGAGACAGCTTCAAAACGCAGTGATTTGGTGATTTTATGTGGTGGACTTGGGCCAACAGAGGATGATTTGACCAAGCAAACCCTTGCTAAGTTTTTAGGGAAAGAACTGGTTTTTGATCCGACAGCGCTTGCCAAACTCGACACCTTCTTTGCCAGTCGCCCTGATTATGTCCGGACGCCCAATAATGAGCGACAAGCACAATTGATTGCCGGTTCAATCCCCCTTCAAAACCGTACAGGTCTCGCGGTTGGAGGTTTGATTGAAGTCGATGGTGTGACCTATGTCGTTCTACCTGGTCCACCAAGTGAGTTAAAACCCATGGTCAATGAACAATTGGTGCCTCATTTGACAACAGGGGAGCAGCTCTTTTCAAGAGTCTTGCGCTTCTTTGGGATTGGGGAAAGCCAGCTGGTTACGATCCTAGCAGATATCATTGAAGAGCAGAGTGATCCGACAGTGGCCCCTTATGCCAAGACAGGAGAAGTGACCTTGCGTCTGTCTACAAAGGCGAAGGATCAAACTTCAGCGGATGCTAAGCTCGATGTCTTAGAAAAGGAAATCTTATCACGCCACACCCTGGATCATCAACCTTTGCAAGAGTTGTTTTACGGTTATGGGGATGACAATTCGATGGCCAAGGTGGCCTTTGATCTCTTGAAACGGACTGGTAAGACCATTACAGCTGCAGAAAGCCTGACGGCTGGCCTCTTCCAAGCGACTTTGGCAGATTTTTCAGGGGCGTCTAGCATCTTTGCAGGTGGTTTTGTCACCTATAGTCTGGAAGAAAAAAGCAAGATGTTGTCCATTCCAGCTCAAGAGTTGGAGCAACATGGAGTAGTGTCTCATTTTACAGCTCAAGCCATGGCTTCACAGGCCCGTAAGTTAACAGGATCCGATTATGGTGTTAGCCTAACCGGAGTTGCGGGGCCAGATAGTCTAGAAGGGCACCCAGCAGGGACTGTCTTTATCGGACTTGCGACTCCAAATGGAGTGGATAGTGTCCAAGTTAATATCGCTGGACGTAGCCGGGCGGATGTCCGCGAAATTGCAGTCCTTCATGCCTTTAATTTGGTACGCTTGGCTGTATTAAATGGTGAAAATTTGGTATAATGAAGCTTGTGCCAAATGAAGAATAATTCTAAAAATGGATAGGAAATGTGCCTTTCAAAGGACGGAAAACGTCAGTGAGTTGCATGCATTTCCTGTATAGCAAAAACATAGGAGAAAAGAATGGCGAAAAAACAGAAAAAATTAGATGACATCTCTAAGAAATTTGGAGATGAGCGTGAAAAAGCGCTTAATGATGCCCTGAAGTTGATCGAGAAGGATTTTGGTAAAGGATCGATCATGCGTTTGGGCGAACGTGCAGAGCAAAAAGTTCAAGTCATGAGCTCTGGTTCCTTGGCGCTTGATATTGCCTTGGGTGCTGGTGGTTATCCAAAAGGTCGGATCATCGAAATCTATGGTCCAGAATCATCTGGTAAAACAACCGTTGCCCTCCATGCAGTAGCCCAAGCACAGAAAGAAGGGGGCATTGCTGCCTTTATTGATGCCGAGCATGCCTTGGATCCATCTTATGCAGCAGCTCTTGGGGTCAATATCGACGAACTTCTCTTGTCTCAACCAGACTCAGGGGAACAAGGACTTGAAATTGCTGGTAAATTGATCGACTCTGGTGCGGTTGATTTGGTGGTTGTCGACTCTGTTGCGGCCTTGGTACCACGTGCGGAAATCGATGGAGATATCGGGGATAGCCACGTTGGTTTGCAAGCGCGGATGATGAGCCAAGCGATGCGTAAACTCGGAGCTTCGATCAATAAGACCAAGACCATTGCCATCTTTATCAACCAATTGCGTGAAAAAGTTGGGGTCATGTTTGGGAACCCTGAAACCACACCTGGTGGTCGTGCCCTGAAATTCTACGCTTCTGTCCGTCTAGATGTTCGTGGAAATACTCAAATCAAGGGGACTGGGGACCAAAAAGATACCAACGTTGGTAAGGAAACCAAGATCAAGGTTGTGAAGAACAAGGTAGCTCCACCGTTCAAAGAAGCCATGGTCGAAATCATGTACGGGGAAGGAATTTCACGTACAGGTGAATTGGTGAAGATTGCAACAGATTTGGATATCATCCAAAAAGCGGGTGCGTGGTACTCCTATAATGGCGAAAAAATTGGTCAAGGATCTGAAAATGCTAAGAAATTCTTGGCTGACCACCCAGAAATTTTTGACGAAATTGACCACAAGGTTCGGGTTCATTTTGGTTTGATCGAAGAAGACGAAGCAGTGAAAACCCTTGATAAAACTGAAGAAGCAGCTCCTGTCGTAGAAGAAGTAACTCTAGATTTAGATGACGCGATTGAAATTGAAGATTAATTTTTTTCAAAATAGGTCGCTAGACTGATGGTTTTTGTGTTATAATTTAATACGATAGTATTATCGTGTAGCGAAAGGAGTGCATGCATGATTAAAATTTATACAGTGTCAAGTTGCACCAGCTGTAAAAAAGCAAAGACTTGGCTCAACGCTCACCAGCTAACTTATAAAGAACAAAACCTCGGTAAGGAAGGGATCACCAAAGAAGAATTGTTGGATATCCTTACAAAGACTGAAAATGGAGTGGCAAGTATTGTCTCTTCAAAAAATCGATACGCTAAAAATCTAGGAGTGGACATCGAAGACTTGAGTGTCAATGAAGTCATTGACATCATCATGGAAACACCTCGTATTCTTAAAAGTCCGATCTTGGTAGATGACAAACGTCTCCAAGTGGGCTACAAAGAAGACGATATTCGTGCCTTCTTGCCACGATCAGTTCGAAATGTAGAAAATGCAGAAGCGCGGATGCGTGCAGCTCTTTAAAGCGATTGAAAATCAGAAACAATTTGTTTCTGATTTTTTTCTTTTTAAAAATCGGAATGAAAAGCAGTTTACTGCGCCATTTTACGAAATCTATGATACAATATTTTAGAAAACAATAACTAGTAAGGAATGGAAAATGAAAAGGAAAATCTTCTTATTGGGTGCACTTGCCTTGTGTTTGACTGGATGCGGTCAAAAAAAACAAGCGAAAACGCCAAATTCAAGTGAACAAAAGGCAATCCAAGCAAAAGCAGAGCAACTGCAAAAGGATAATAAGAGTATCCTGCAAAAAGCTGAAGAAAATAAAGTCATCACTAGAACCTTTGTCTTTCCAAAAGATGACAAGGGGACACAACAGACGCAAATCGTCACCTATGTGGGGAATACCTTTAAAAAGTTGGAGACCATCAATGTGACGGCAACCGATGAGGAGTTGAAAAAAGGGATCCAACAGGTTGGAGTCGAGGAAGCACAAAAGCAATTGAGAGAATCCTTTAACAAGGACGATGCATTTAAGGAAGCTTTGACAGTGCCAGGTTTCACAGCTGATTTGACCTTGGAAAATGAGAATGAATACAAGGTAACCATCACCTATGATTTTGAAGCAATGGATGTGAAGAAGGCTGAAGGCATGACCTACTTCAAAAACAATCACTTACCAGAGTTGTTGAAGCTGACACCGAGTCAATTTGCGGATAATCTTATCAATGCTGGAGCGAGTGAGCAAAAATAAAAAAACAGTTTAGCTAAAATAGCTCAAAAATGCTTGAAAAAGCCGTAAAATCAAGGGCTTGGCCGTTGTGGAAAACTCTTGATTATGGTATAATAGTAATATTCTAAGGAAAGAGGGTGTTCTTGTGGGATTTACAGATGAAACAGTACGTTTTAATCTTGATGATTCAAATCGTAAGGAAATTAGCGAGACCTTGAAAGATGTTTACTTGTCACTGGATGAAAAAGGCTACAATCCAATTAATCAAATCGTAGGATACGTACTCAGTGGTGATCCTGCCTATGTACCTCGTTATAATAATGCACGGAACCAAATTCGTAAATATGAACGTGACGAGATCGTGGAAGAATTGGTACGTTATTATTTGAAAGGGCAAGGAATAGACCTCTAATGAGAATTATGGGATTGGATGTCGGTTCAAAGACCGTCGGGGTTGCTGTGAGTGATCCTCTCGGTTTTACAGCTCAGGGTCTTGAAATCATTCAAATTGATGAGGACAAAAAAGAATTTGGCTTAGAACGATTAGCTGAATTAGTAGCTCAATACAAGGTAGACCGTTTTGTTGTGGGTTTGCCGAAAAACATGAACAACACAAGCGGACCGCGTGTGGAAGCCAGTCAGGCTTATGGCGCAATGATTGCTGAAAAGTTTGGGTTGCCAGTCGACTACCAAGACGAACGGTTGACAACAGTTGCCGCAGAGCGGATGTTGATTGAGCAAGCAGACGTTAGCCGTAGCAAACGCAAAAAAGTTATTGATAAGTTAGCGGCGCAGCTCATTTTACAAAATTATTTAGATCGTAATTTTTAGAAAGAAAACGAGGAAGAATAGTATGGCACATGATCATAACCACGACCATGAAGAACGTGAATTAATCACATTGGTGGATGAACAAGGAAATGAAACCTTGTTTGAAATTCTTTTGACCATCGATGGCAAAGAAGAGTTTGGAAAGAACTATGTCCTTTTGATCCCTGCAAATGCAGAAGAAGATGAAAATGGCGAAGTTGAAATTCAAGCTTATTCATTTACAGAAAACGAAGACGGAACAGAGGGCGACCTTCAACCAATCCCAGAAGACTCAGATGCAGAATGGGATATGATCGAAGAAGTCTTCAACAGCTTTATGGAGGAGTAAAAATGTTCAGTGAACATTTTTACCCTTGCGCTAAAAATAAAGACCGCAAGTAAGTCCGGGGGACGTTTTTAGCCCAACTCCTAGAAACTAGAAAGAGTTGGTAAGTCCGGGGGACATTTTTACCCTTGCGCTAGAAATGAAGACCGCAAGTAAGTCCAGTGGACGTTTTTAGCTCTGCTTCAAGAAACAAGAAAAAGCAGGAAGTCCGATGGACCTGCTGTAAAATGAGAACGAAACAATTACAAAAGAAAGGAGCGCAAACGTCAGAAGAGGTTTTGTCGCTTTTTTCTTTTAGGAGGAAGATGTGAATAAGATTGAGCAATGGATGAATAGTCGGATCGGTCTAAATTTTCGATCGGGACTGGATCGTATGGAGCAGGCAGTGAGCCTTTTAGGGAGGCCGGATAAGGCTTATCCGATCCTTCATGTGACAGGAACCAATGGGAAGGGATCCACAATCGCCTTTTTGCGTCAATTATTGATGGCTCACGGAAAGAAGGTTGGAACCTTTACTTCTCCTCATATGATCAGTATCCATGATCGGATTTGTATTGGGGATCAGCCGATTTCAGATGAAGATTTTACTCGGATTGGCCAAGAAGTCCAACAAATGGAGCAGACCTTGCTTCAAACCCAGGACCAACTCTCTTATTTTGAGATTATCTGCCTCATGGCCCTCTTGTATTTT
Organism: Streptococcus parasanguinis; assembly: GCF_001069785.1. Taxonomy (GTDB): domain Bacteria; phylum Bacillota; class Bacilli; order Lactobacillales; family Streptococcaceae; genus Streptococcus; species Streptococcus parasanguinis_T. The sequence continues at coordinate 1,497 of NZ_JVSR01000076.1, read as the reverse complement.
AAGGAACAAGCAGTGGACGTGGTCTTGCTGGAAGTTGGTATCGGTGGGCTTCTGGATACGACCAACGTAGTGACGGGAGAGATTGCAGTGATCACTTCGGTTGGCCTGGATCACCAGGAAACGCTGGGAGGGACGATTGCGGAAATCGCCCAGCAAAAGGCAGGAATCTTTAAGAAGGGCAAGAAAGCTGTGGTGGGTCCCTTATCGGATGATGCTATAGCTGTTTGTCAAGAAAAAGCGGAGCAATTGGCTGTGGGTCTCCACGCCTTCCAGAAAGATTTTGGCATAGAGCAGGATCGCTTTTGGAATGAAAGTGTGGATATTGTCTTGCCGTCTCTGGGCTTGAAGGGTGATTACCAACGGGAAAATGCTGCAGTAGCTCTGGAGGCCTTTCTCCTCTATATGGAAAGCCTAGATGAAGAAGTGGATATGGAGCAGGTCAAGCACGCCTTGCAAGAGACGCGGTGGCCGGGCCGTCTAGAGTTGTTTGGCGACCAGGTGTATCTGGATGGCGCCCATAATCCTCATGCTATGTTGCGCTTGATCGAGTTTGCCAATAGCTTAGCAGGAAAGCGCGTGAAGATTTTATTTGGGGCCCTCAAGCGAAAAGATTATAGAGGGATGCTCCAAACGCTTCAAGCGGGATTGCCGGAAGCTGAATTGATTTTGACGACCTTTCATTACGGTGAAGTGGTGGCACAAGGCGACCGACAAGACCTGCCCTATGTAGCGGACTACAAGGCCTATATCAAAGAATTTATGGATCAGAGTTCCCCAGATGAAGTCTTATTTGTCACAGGATCCTTGTATTTTATTGCGGAAGTAAGGGCATTTTTATTAGAGGGGTAAACAATTGACCTAAAGACTTTCTTGGCGTATACTGGTGGTAGATAGTATACGGTTATGGCGAAAGGAGCCGATCTTAATGAAAAAAATCATGTCTATAATGACCTTGGCAGTAGCCCTTTTCCTGACTGCTTGTAGCCAGCAAGAACAAACGCCAAAAGCCTCAAGTAGCGCTAGCTCACATTCATCTGAGACAGTGGCTTCGACCAGTGAAAAGTCAGGGCAAGGGGTGTCCATAGATGGAAGCTATCGAGGACAGGACGAGGAAAATACGATCCTCTTAGTTGTGACGGGTCAAAAAGGCACGTTTACGGTGCAAGATGCTGATGGAGAAGAAGAGACCAAAGAGGTCAGCATTGATCCGGTCAATCAATCCATGCGTATCGGGGATGAGCCTTATCGCTATCGGATCGAAGGAGATCAGTTGTCGCTAGAAGACCTGGAGCAAGCAGAGGATGATCAAGGGATTATCGTTTTAACCAAGCAATAAGGGACGAAACAATTGAGAGGCTGGGACAAAAGTCCTAGCCTCTCAATTGTTTTTGGATTGTCGAGCAAGACGCAGTGGTTGAGTGGGCTCTACTACGCTGATTTCATCAGTTTTTACAGCCCTACTCAACTGTGCGGAGGTGGGACGACGAAATCGAATTC
>NZ_JVSR01000075.1:0-12600 GCF_001069785.1 Streptococcus parasanguinis | reverse complement strand
ACGACGAAATCGAATTCTAACGAATTACCGATTTCTGTCCCACTCTCTTTGCTTTTATGCATGCTCTAATCCTTTTCGTGTATTTTCTTTGATAGTTTCAGCTGAATGGAGCAATTTTTCTTTTTCTTCTTCTGTCAAATGCAAATCCAATCGTTCAAGAATTCCTTTTCGACCTACAATTGCTGGGTAGCCAAGATAGGTTCCATATTCTGGACGATAGTTAGACACTGGCATTTCCTCATGGCTATCATTGATCACAGCTTCTGCCAAGCGTTGGGCTGCTGCTGCAATCCCAAAATTGGTATAGAATTTGCCAAAGAAAACCGTGTGGCCACCGCGCAAGGACTCGTAGTTGATGGCGTCAAGTTCTTCTTGAGAGAAGAGATCGGTAATAGCATGTCCCTTAACACGGACCTGACTCCAAGCGACAAATTGAGAATTCCCATGCTCACCGAGGTTGTAGCCTGATACACTAGCAGGAGAAACCTGCAAACGATCCGCAACTGCACGCTTCATCCGAGCTGTATCCAGTAAAGTCCCTGTCCCAATCACCTGCTCTTTTGGAAGGCCAGTATATTGTTGATAGAGTTGAGTGACGGCATCGACCGGATTGGTCACTACCAATAAGACCCCGCTAAAGCCAGAAGCCTTCAAATCACGCGCTACTTGCACCACTTGCTTACTGGTAAAGGGAAGCTCCGCAAAACGGTCATCAGTGTTATTAGCCTGCAACTCGATATTTCCAAGAGTCGACACCACGACATCCGCGTCTCCTAAAGCCGCGTAGTCATTGACCGTGATATGAACCGGATACCCCGTATTGGCAACTGTATCACAGAAATCCAAGGCATCTGCCTTGACCTTTTTCTCATTGGTATCAATCAAAACCAAATGATCACAGGTGTGTTTCAAAATCATGCTGTGGGCCAAGGTCGCACCCACATGCCCCAAACCAATAATACCAATTTTTCTTGTCATCAGAATCCTCTTTTCTAGTATCGATCACACTGTTGGTGAGGATAGCTCTTTGTTGACTCTATTCTACCACAATTCTAGAAAGGCGGATTGAAAAAATGGGAAAATTTTCAAGTTTTTTCAAAAAGAAAAGAGGCAGTGCCTCTTTTAACGACTCAAGAAAGAAGAGTCTCAATCTCTTCAAGCGATAAACCTGTCATCTCTGAGATAAGATCAGGTGTCATTCCTCGTGAGATCATCTCGCATACCAACTGTTTACGACCTTGTTCCAGGCCTTGTTCCAAACCTTGTTCCAAGCCTTGTTCTAAGCCTTGTTCCAGCCCTTGTACTAAACCTTCTTCACGCGCTTCATCAATCGCCGTCTCCAGGGTCATATCATAATTTTCTTGAATACGAATCCGCTCGTCTATCATGGTCTTCTCCTCCTTGGTCCAGCTAGATGAATCTAATAATGAATCTGCGTGAGCAACGGCCTGACTGGGAGCTTTTGTAAAGGGAAGATTCCCAAAAAACTCCAACCATTGTCTGCCTGCATCTGTCAGATTCTCATCTTTATTATACTTGTCTAGCTCTAAAAAGGCAACCTGCAGAAGATTTTGGTGCTTGCCATTTTTATAATAGGCCTTGAGTTGTTTGCCAGACCGGCTATTGGTCAACCAGTATTTGTTGATGGCGGCCTCTTCGTCTAGTAAGAGCGACTTCTCCAAAATCGCAATCCCATAGACGGGCTCCATCTGCTCGTACATCTTATGCGTCTGTCCTTGCTGGCGCAGTTTTTGCACATTCTCCACCAGCTGATTGGCCAAATAGTAATGGAAGCGATTCAAGAAATACTGCTGCTTGCGAATCTGGATCTCGATGATCACCTCGGTCCCGTCGTGGAGCTTGGCTCTCACATCCACCGCAGTGGAGAACAAGTCATCCTCCTCATAGGCCATGCTGTGGGGCTGGCTTCCTTCCACAATCTGAGCATCTGCCACATCCAGCTCCAAAATGTCCCGAATAAATGCTGCCGTCACCTCCGGTAAACTAAAAATCTTCTTGGCCATGATATCCAAGGTCGGCGATACATGCGCGTGTCTTTTCTGCATCCCTGCTCCTTTTCGATAAAAAATAGAGGGAAGGTCCCTCTACTTCTATCATTCGAAAAAAATTTGGGAAATAGGAAGCATCTTATTTTGTCGCATTTTTTAAAGCTTGTTGAAGTTCTTCATCAACCGCATAGACGTATAGCCCGTTAACTCCACGGGTTAACAAAACATTTAACTCATTTCGCAATAATGTTTCTCCGTAATTAATCATTTCACCTGATTCAAGTTTTCTGTTTTGAACAGCACTTTTATTTTTGCTTTCACTTATATCAAAAATAATTTTCCCGTCTCTATATTTGACAGATGGGCCAATGATAACTCCCACATAATTTAGATCAAATCCCTGAACGGTAAATGTTGAGCCAATTTCATGAATCGTTTGAGACTGCTCTATCCAGGATAAATGTTTAGATTCTTTTTCTTTTGCAAGTTGTCTGTTCCACGGACAAGACCAGTCTCCGATACGGACACACCAATAGTCAGAATCCTTCGGTTTTGATTGACTACTATATTCCCAATCATAGGTTGCTGTTAAGCGTGAAATCCCTAAACTCTGATTATCATTTTTTTCCTTGATTGCACTTTGAAGTTCTTCAGGAGAATCAAAAACTCTAATATCATAATCATTATCAATTGGAACCTCATTTACAACTCCAACATCAATCAGGTTCCTTATCCACTCAACTGTTTCTTTAGTTGCATGGATACGCATTTGGTTATGTAGCGTAATGAGATTTCCTTTTAAATTGGCTTCATGTTCCAATTTCAAGAAAGCATCATCTGTCCATATTTGGGATTTGTTCATGATCTGATTTTCATCATAAACAAGTACTACTACTTTTGATTTAGAAAGTAAATCATTTAGATGATTCCCACCTAGATAAGCTTGATTTTTTGCAGTCAATAATAAATGACCTTCATCAACCACTACAATTCCAGCATCAGTTTTTTCTTTTTTCAGAGCATTTAAAAATTGAGTTGGTTTCATCACAACATTAATATTTGATCCACTCTTCCATTCCAATTTTTTCTCAATTTCTTGGTAAACACTGAGTTGATCATCATGATTCACAACCAAATTGATATCATTGTTCTCACGAATCATTTGAGTATCTTCAGAATTCAACAAATCATCGATGAGGGAACTCATCAAAACCGTTTTCCCTGCACCAGCATCACCCTTTACTAAAATTAGAACTCCTGTTTCATTTTTACTAATGACAGATGTAATTTTGAGCAATATTTCATTTTTGGCCTTCACTTGTTCATCTGTTAACTTGTGAAATGGAGAGGATTTAAATATCGCTGAATTTCGAATAAAACTTTCTGCTGGGAATAAATAATGGTTTTTCCGATTTAGGGTTCTCCATATCTTTGAGAAAATCTCGTCTAACTCTTCGGAAGTATAATATTGGTTTTGAGGATTTCCTCTTCTATTCTGAACCCTTTCAACTTGGTCAACACTTGATAAGTAAAGCATTAACCTATTCTCAATATCCAAGGTCAAAGATTTATTGAAATGGTTGTGTCCAATAACAAACATTTTAGAGGTTTTAGATTGTTCAAATTGTCGCCAATCTTCTCGGTCTTTCTTTATATCATCTGATAGGTGCTGATTTGTTCTACGAATGATATCTGTTGTTTCTCCGACATAAACACTATACTTGTTTTTATTCTCATCGTTTACGATGTATACAGTTGGATAATCAAAGATAAGCTTAGAATGTTTCGGAGCAATCGTTTCTTTTAATTGATCAAATGTTCGATTTGAATAATCGATTTCTATAACTACGGGTGATTGAATATTGCTCATTTTTTCTCCAAGTCCGTATATTTTTTATTATTTCCCTTGCTTAATTCTACAGGATATTTTTTTGCATTTATATCAATTTTCTCTTTTATAATTTCTTCTACATCCAGATTCAAATTATCTGCTAACATGAAAGAATACATAAAAACATCCGCAAGTTCTTCTTTGATTTCTTTTAATGACTTTTCAACTACTTCCTCTGATTGTTTCCACTGAAATAGTTCCAACAATTCGCTCGCTTCTAGTGAAATCGAAATGGCTAAATCTTTTTCATTATGAAACTTTCTCCAGTCACGTTCATCTCTAAATTGATTAATTAAGTCGATTAATTCTTTCATCCGTCTATCCTTTTCCTGTGCATAATCTCCTATTATTATAGCATGTTTGAGAAAGAAATTAACGCTTTCAAAGCATTTTGTTGGTTTTTCGCACAAAAAAACGAACCTGGTCTGGTTCGTTCTTTCTTAGTCTAGTTGGATTCCTTTTTCTGCTAGGTTCTCCAGGCATTCTTGAAGGTAAGTATCCTGGTGCTCGGGGTAGATGGGGGTGCTCAAGGCTTCCTCTTCTAATTTTGAATAAGCTGGGCAGGTCTTGCCTCGGTAGGTTGGCTCCCACCACTCTGGGCTGACCTTGTAGCCACGAGCGGTCATCTCCTCCATGATCAGGCGGTGATAGGCATAGAGGCGATAAGGTGAGTAGTCAAAGACATAGTTGACCGTCGCGTGCTTCTTGCCCCAGCCATTACCCCTTAGGGCGCAGCATTCCCGGTGTTGGCCCAGGAGCTGGGGACGAGGGAGTTTGGGAATCAAATCTTGGTGCCAGAGTCTCATCTATTGACCTCCTAGTAGTGTCGAGTCTTGCAAGTAGCGATTCGGGTAGCGCTCTAGGAGCGTCTGGATCCCCTTGATCAGATCTTCTTGGCTAGCTTGGCCATGCTGGTATTTCTCAAGTAGCAGCATAAAGTCCGCCTTTTCCTCAGGAGTCGCCTGCTTTTTGAAATAGCCCCAGATATGCTGGAAAGCATTGGAGACCTGGCCACGATTTTCCGGCAAGGCCAGTGCTTGCTGGATCAGGTCCTCGACGTGACTGACCTCCACCTGGTCTTGCTTGAGATATTCCCGGATTTCCTTGTAGAGATTACTGGAATGACTCAGCACCAGGTATTTATTTTTCGCCCATAGGACTTGACATTGATGTTTTTGATCCACTCTTGTCTCCTTTTGATCTTCTCTATGAATAGTCCTTCCATTATACCATGGAAATGATTCATTCCATCAAAAAGAGGCCGGGACAAAAGTCCTGGCCTATCAACTGTCTTTGGATTGTCGAGCAAGACGCAGTGGTTGAGTGGGCTCTACTACGCTGATTTCATCAGCTTTTACAGCCCTACTCAACTGTGCGGAGGTGGGACGACAAAATCGAATTCTAACGAATGACCGATTTCTGTCCCACACTCTCTTTCATTGATTACAAGGCTGTGATCGCTGTGATCAAACCAAAGATGATCCCTGGTGCATTGGCTGCAGCAAGTGGGATATCGCGTTCTTTTTTAAAGAGGCCGTAGTAGACCCAAAGGCTACAGTTGATGGCTGCGACAAGCGGTTGAATAAAGTTTCCTTTGTGACCAGCGAGGTTGTCCATGATTTGTGGAAAGTAAGACACATACATCATGACAGACATAAAGGTCGCAACCCAACCAAGGATTTTCATTTGTTTTTCATTCATTTTCATGATACCTTTCGTTTTTTAAGTACGTACTATTCTAACGCTTGCCCTCTTAAAATTCAATTACTTTTTTCAAATGTTACCGAACTGTAAAGTGTCACAATCTTGTGATTTTGCAGGAAGATGGATTTCTTTTCGAATGGATTTTCTCTCTAGTTGCCATTTTTTGACACTTTGTCTAATTCTTTTGCAAATGTGATCGTTTTCATTTTGCGTAGCATGCAAATTAATTGCATTATCTTCCTACTTATGCTATTTTAATACACAGAGGTAAAATTTTATGAACAAACAAAAAATCAACCAAATCGTTGGCTCGATCGGTGCCTTTATTGGGATTATCGTTTTCATTGCCTACATCCCACAAATTATTGCTAATTTACAGGGAAATAAGGCCCAACCTTTCCAACCCTTGTCAGCTGCTATTTCTTGCTTGATCTGGGTCATTTATGGTTGGACAAAGGAACCTAAAAAAGACTGGATTTTGATCATTCCAAATTCAGCAGGTGTCATCCTAGGGGGATTGACTTTCCTTACATCACTTTAATAGAAAGTGAACAAAGACTGAACTCTACGGGTTCAGTCTTTGTTGTGTATCCCTTTGAAAAACAAAAACAATCGCAGTCGGTTTTCGTACAAAAAAGCCCGCTATGAGCAAGCTAAAAAAATTGACAATTCTTTTCTTTGGATAACCTATGCTGGATTATTGTGCAAAAATATCCAAATAATATCTGATTATTATTAGAGTATATTGAAACTTTCCGCTGTGAGAAAAGTGCCTGAAATAATTATGTTTCAGGCACTCGGAATTATTGAGACCTTAGGCTCAATAATTAGTCATGGAACTTCTTCGAAGTTCGCTGACGTCCGTACTCACCTAAGGAAAGTTTCTAATTTAATTTGAGTTTCTTTTCCTAAATCTGCACAATCTTACGATAGCTCCGAGAGGTGATCCAAAAGACGATTAGGTAGGTGATGAGAAAGACGGCACAGACACTGAGGGTCACGATGAGGACTTGGCCACTATTGATGACACCGAGCACTTTGAGAATGAGGCGGATCATATGGTAGGCAAAGGCCAGGTGGACAAAGGCAAAGATGAGGGGGAGGAAGAAGACAGTCCGCACTTGACGGTTGATGGTCCGTTTGACCTCATCTTCATCAAGCCCTACCTTTTGGAGGATGACGAATCGGTCACGGTCTTCATAGCCTTCTGAAATTTGCTTGTAGTAGATAACGATGACTGTTCCGACCATAAAGATCAATGACAAGAAAATACCGATAAAGAAGATGCCACCAAAGAGGCTATTCAACTCTGCCACATCATTGGCACGGTTCCCCCCATAGACAAATGTTCCTTGGGCCTGTTGGCTACTCAATTCATCGATCATCTTGTCATAGCTGGCTGCCAGCTTGAGTTGCTGGTCTTCGTCAACATTGACATTGAATCCACCGTAGATATTGGTATTGATGGCAAGATTTGGAAACTGGGCTACAAAGGCTGAGAGGTCAGGCACGATCAGGTAGTTGAAATCCTCCGTCAGCATATTAAACTGATTTGGCACATGATCGGTGATAAAATCCTTGCTCACTTCTTCCTTGACTTGGAAGTCTTGCCCGTTGATAGTGAACTGCTTTTGCCCTTTAAGATCCTTGTTATGGGCAAAGAGGATGACTTGGTTGCCAGTCAGATCGACATGTTCGCCTGTCATGTGTTCATAACTAGCTACATCAAAGACCATAAAGACGGTTTTAGGAGTGACGCTGCGTTCATCAGCTGGATATACCGTGAAGTCCGTGCCCTTTTGTGATTTAACCCCAAAGTTGGCATAGGTCATCAGGTCGCGATTCTTGATCTCGAGATGATGCTCAGAGGCAAATTCATCAAATTTCTGATTGATTAGCTCCAGGTCTACCCCTTTTCCTTGGACAGAGAAATCATGAGGCGCCATGATTTTCTTGACCATTTCGCTACCGACATAGATGTTGGTTGCTGCAGAGATGGTCACAAGCACCATGGTCGAGAGGATGGCAATGGTCGCAAGCCCCACTGCATTTTTCTTCATACGATAGATGAGATTAGAGACCGAGATCATATTGTTGGGCTGGTAATAGTAGTTCTTCTTTTTCTTAAGCAGATGCAAGAAGACGGTGATCCCAGCATTAAATAGCAGGTAGGTCCCAATCATGACCAGGATAACGGCTAGAAAGAAGGTCACAAGCGCAATGATGGGGTCTTTGACAGACAAAGCTAGGTAGTAGCCACAACCGAGAGCTGCTAATCCAAGAATGGTTTGGGGCCACAGGAAGCGAGCTTTCTTTTCTCCACTGGCCTTCTCACGCGTCAACTGCAAGGCATTCAAACGGAGAATGCGCCAAGCATTGAGAAGAATCAAAAGTCCAAAGATGAGACCAAAGGTGACAAAGACCAAGATAACAATCCCAGGTTGGAAGGTAGATACTAGCTGGACCTTCATCTTCATGAGTTTCAAGAGAAAGGCGAAGATCAGCTTGTCAAAGAGGGCTCCAATCAAGACACCGGCTGAGATGGTTAGAAAGCCAAAAAGCAAGAGTTCCTTGAAGATCATGCTGATGAGATGGCGTTTTTCAAGGCCTAGCATGCTGTAGATCCCCAGCTCCTTGGAGCGATTTTTCATGACGAAGCTATTGGCATAGAGCACGATGATAGCTCCTGCGGCATTGACCACGAAGAACCCCAAGCTGAGAGTGAACACTATGGAAGAGCCCCCTCGAAGCTCGGAAATACGGGGATTAAAGGTCAGGGAGTCAAAGAGGTAAGCGATGGTCACTGCGAGAATGACCGCAATCGCAAAGGGATAATAGAGCTTGCGGTTCTTAATCAGATTGGAGCAAGCTAATTTAGTGGTTAATCGAAACATCTACTCCACCTCACTTGCCATGATCGTCAGAGTATCCGAGATTTCTTGGAACATCTGACGCTCCGTTTTTTTCCCGCGGAAGATCTGGTTGTAAAGAATCCCGTCCTTGATAAAGAGCACGCGCTTGGCCCGAGCTGCCGCTGCGGTTGAGTGGGTCACCATGAGGATGGTTTGTCCCATGCTATTGATATCTTCAAAGACATCTAGAAGAGCAGCCGAGGACTTGGAATCCAGCGCCCCTGTTGGCTCATCAGCAAGGAGAATTTCAGGTGAGGTGATGATGGCCCGTGCTACAGCCACCCGTTGTTTTTGCCCACCAGAAATTTCGTAAGGGTATTTCTCAAGGAGTTGGTGAATGCCCAATTCCCGACTGACGCTCTCGACCTTACTCATCATTTCCTTGACGGGTCTGCGTGAGAGGACGAGAGGGAGAAGGATATTGTCCTTGACGGACAAGGTATCGAGCAGGTTGAAGTCTTGAAAGACAAAGCCAAGTTTTTCCCGACGGAAGCTCGAGGCATCCTTGTTCTTGATAGTTGAAGTATCGGTACCGTTGAGGTAGACCCGCCCTTCGGTCGGCTGATCCAGCATGGCTAGGATGTTGAGGAGGGTCGATTTCCCGGATCCTGATTCCCCCATGATGGCCACGTATTCGCCCTTTTCAACGGTAAAATGGATATCCTTTAAGGCTTCAACCTGCGTTCCTTGAAAGCGGGTTTTGTAGATCTTTTTGATATGTTGAACATCTAGTAATGACATGCTTTTCTCCTTTTACTAGTAGATCAAGAAAAATTCTTGGGTTTGTTGCAGGACTTGGAGACCAAATTCCGTCTTTTCAAGATCGGTTTGGTTACAGGGTTTCTCAGTCTTTTTGAGTTGTTTCATCCATTTCAAGAGTTTCATTTTCTTGACCTCCTTCATTTGATGAGACTATTGTATAAAAAATAAAAGGCGGCTACCATAACCTAACCTTTCATTTTACCGTTTATTTCTTACATTTTTGTAAGATGGAGAATCTTAATCCATGACCAACTTCTTTTCTTCAAAGCGAATGGCAACGGTCGTGCCTTGGCCGACCTTTGAATGGAGGGTGATCCTGTGGCCCAATTGCTCTGCGATTTTCTTAGATAGATAGAGGCCCAGCCCTGAAGATTGCTGGGTCAGGTGGCCATTGTAGCCGGAGAAGCCCCGCTCAAAGACACGGAGGACATCGCTATTTTTGATCCCAATCCCGCTATCTTTTATATAGAGAGTCTGGTCTTTAAAATAGATTTCAATCCCACCTGTGCTGGTGTACTTGAGGCTATTGGACAAGAGCTGCTCGATGATGACCAGGAGCCACTTGCGATCGGTGATGACCTCCTCTTCCAAATCATGCAGATCCACGGTCAAGTTCTTTTGGATAAAAAAGAGGGCATACTTGCGGACTACTTCTTTGACCAAGTCTTCTACCGACACGCGCTTTAAGACTAGATCATCATGAAAACTCTCCAGTCGCAGGTACTGCAATACCAGATTGGCATAGGAGTCAATCTTAAAGAGCTCCTGCTCCATCTGCTGCTTGACAATGGGCGTCTCGACATCTTGCACCAAGAGCTGGCTGGCCGCAATGGGCGTCTTAATCTGGTGAACCCAGAGGGTATAGTAATCCATCAGGTCATTGAACTTGGCCTGGGCTGTCTTCCCTTCCTCCAAGCGCGCCTGCTGTTCTTCCCTGTATTTTTCATAAAGAAGGTGTTCTAGTGGTGAGGCAACCTCAACTTCCTCATAAAGTGAGGCTTTGCGATAGTCCTGAAATGTCATGGCGAAATCCCAGATCAAGACACAGAGGGCAAAAAAGCCTAGCACTAGGGTCGCATAGAGGAAAACCGTCCCGGTCTCTGGAAATAGATAGGCAAAGACCAGATCGACCATCAAAAAGATGACCAATAGATAGAGTAGGCGCCTGCGGGATACCACATATTGCCAGAAGATCGTTCCAAATTTATTCATGGGTCAACCCGTAACCGATGCCTTTCTTGGTTTCGATGAAGTTTGACAAGCCAGCCTCCTCTAGTTTCTTGCGAAGGCGGGCCACATTGACAGACAAGGTATTGTCATCAATAAAGAAGTCGCTATTCCAGAGCTCCTTCATCATATCATCGCGCGCCACGATACTGCCCGCATGTTCAAATAGGACGCGCAGGATCTGAAATTCATTCTTGGTCAGCTTAATGACTTCTCCTTGGTACATCAAGTCTGTGGACTTGAGATTGAGGATGGCTCCCCGGTGTTCCAGCAAATTTTGATCTGTCCCAAATTCGTAAGAGCGGCGCAAGAGTCCTTGGACCTTGGCAAGGAGGACATTTTGATCAAACGGCTTGGTGACAAAGTCGTCTCCCCCCATATTGATGGCCATGACAATATCCATGGCTTGATCCCGTGAAGAAAGAAACATGATCGGAACCTTTGAAACCTTACGAATCTCCTGGCACCAGTGGTAACCATTGTAGAGAGGCAGGCCAATATCCATGAGGATCAAGTGGGGGTCACTTTCGACAAAGATCCCGAGGACATCCATAAAGTCCTCTACTGCGACCACTTCATAGCCCCATTGTTCCAATAATTGTTTGACTTGTTGGCGGATAATTTCATCGTCTTCTACTAAGAGAATTTTATGCATGGCTTTCTTTCCTTCTTTTTTTCTTCTTCCTATTATAACAGATTAAACAGCAGAGAAAAAGGCTGTTTCAGAGGGAAAGAAGAGCTGGCCTCTACTTTCTTGATAGGAGGCGCTTTTTCTACATCCATTTTTGTGCTATACTGAAAGAAATAAGACACGGGAGGCACAGATGTCGACGATTTTTGATTACCTAAAAGAAGTGACTTATGATTCCATATATGACCGTCCCTTCAAGGAGCTGGATGTTCTCGCTTTGACAGAGCTGACCTATCTGCCCTTTGGACACATTGTACCTCAAGGAGATACAACAGGAATCCCAGTGCGCCTGTCTGATGCGATGGAACTGATCGACCGGACAACCGATTTCATCGTGAGTAACCAGCACCTCCAATTAGTCGATGAATTAGCTACTTCAAAGCGCTTTAAGAACATCAAACTCCTTAACTATGTCGATGAGTACGATCCCGATGTACAAAAACAGTTTGCGGCCATGACCTATCGGCTTAGTCTGGATGCGTATTTGGTCGTTTTCAGAGGAACGGATGATACCTTGATCGGCTGGAAGGAAGACTTCCACATGACCTATATGGACCATGTTCCAGCTCAGAGGCGCGCAGCCAGCTACCTGCAACATGTCATGAAGGAATTTCCAAAAGGACGTTTCTTAGTAGCCGGTCACTCCAAAGGGGGCAACCTTGCGACCTATGCCTGCTCTTATCTACCTGATTCCTTATTTGAGCGGGTCGACGCGATCTACAGCTACGATGCTCCTGGCCTCAACAAGGCCATCATCGAAACCGAAGGCTACCAGCGCACGTCCCCAAACATTCGTCGATTTGTCCCTCAAGGATCCATCGTTGGCATGATGTTGGAAGTGCCAGAACCGACGACCATTGTCAAAAGTCGCGCCTTGGGTGGTTTTGCCCAGCACGACGCCTTCACTTGGGAAATTAAGGACTACAGCTTTGTGACCGTTTCTGAAACCAGCCCAGATAGCCAACAGACAGATCTCACCTTGAAACAATGGGTTCGTGAGACCTCGGCAGACGAGCGCAAGAAGTTCTTTGATACCTTTTTTGGCATTTTTCTAGATGCCGGCATCACTTCCATCAATGATCTAACCGATCTCAAGCAGCTAGCTAAAGCCAAGGAAATCCTCCAAAATGCCCAGGATTTGGATCCAACCGAGCGAGAAATGCTGGAACGTCTCGCTAAACAACTCATCGACACCAGGGTACAAGCTTGGAAAAAATGGCAGACGGTTCCCCGTATCCTGGTTCAAATGGCTGCATTTTTCAAGCGAAAAAAAGCAGTCGAGACTTCCTCACCACTGCTTCTTGAGCACAAGGAGTGAAGCTCAACTACTGACCTCTTCTATTCACTAGAACGCAAAATGAGGCTGGGACAAAAGTCCTAGCCTCTTAATTATCTTTGGATTGT
>NZ_JVSR01000074.1:0-87034 GCF_001069785.1 Streptococcus parasanguinis | reverse complement strand
GAAATCGAATTCTAACGAATTACCGATTTCTGTCCCACTCTCTTTTTCTTGTTCCTTCTAGCTTAAGGAAGAACATAGCCTTGATCATCCACGGTATGAGGTTGTTCAGTATTGCTATTCTCTCTCAAAGCTTCCAAATCTTGATCCAAAATGGAATTGTAGTCTGTACTACCTTCACGGGTTACCCGAGTTGATACTTGGCGCAAGAGTTTTTCATTAAGATTGCGAACCCAGCGACCATTACTATGGTCATTGGCACGCATATAATTTCCTTTCACAATCTCTCCATAAAGGGCTTCATTGACCTGGTAACCTTGCTTACGCAATCCTAACAAACCGATCTCCACGATCTCATCTGGGCTGTAGTCTTCAAAATCAAATGTAGTTGGGATCCGGCTTTGTAGACCTGAATTGACCTGCAAGAAGTCGTGCATCTCTTTCGTGTAACCAGCAAAGATAATAACGATATCGCGGCGGTGGTCCTCCATAAATTTGAGGACTTCGTCCAAGGCTTCTTTCCCAAAATCGTCATTTAAACCGGTATAGAGCGTATAGGCCTCATCGATAAAGAGGACTCCACCCAGTGCACTTTCTAGGACTTCGCGCGTCTTCAAGGCTGTTTGACCTTGGTAGCCTCCAACCAGATTGCTCCGGGATACTTCGATGAACTTCTTCTGCTTGATAACCCCCTTTTGGAAGAGGATATTACCCAAAATGCGGGCCACAGTCGTTTTCCCTGTACCGGGGTTTCCAAGAAAGAGAGAGTGCAAGGTCGTATCTTCAACGATGCCACCTTGTTCAGCCCGTTTTTGGTTGAACTCAGCCATGGCCACGAATTGTTCAACTTGCTCTTTCACCTTAGCAATTCCAACCAAACGGTTGAGGGCAGCCATCCCATCTTCTTCCTTGTCGGCTCCTACTTGATACTTGCCTTGGTTAAGGACAGCATCAATATCGCTATTAAGGATGGTCTCAATATCATCAGAACCTTGGGCCACTACCCGATCTGCCATGGTCTTGGTCAATTGCTCATCCAGGTTCCGGATCCAGCGACCATTGCTCTTATCTAGCGAGCCATCATAAGCCCGCTTAACATGCCGCGCATAGTAATCCCGGTCTTCGAGTTTGTAGTCTCCTTTGCTTAGGATCATTTCACCCAGTTGGACAATCTCATCTCCTGTGAAATCTTCAAAGATGAAATTATTTGGCACCCGAGAACGAAGGCCTGGATTGGTCTTTAAGAACTCCTCCATTTCCTTGGTATAGCCGGCAAAGATAATCATGATGTCGTCACGATTGTCCTCCATAAATTTGAGGATGGTATTGATCGCCTCGATCCCAAAGTCCGCACCGCTATCTTTTTTATCCAAGCTATAGGCTTCATCAATAAAGAGGATGCCTCCTCGCGCTTTTTCAAGCAGGGCTTGGGTCTGTTCAGCCGTTCCTCCAATATTCGAAGAGATCAGATCGGACTCCGTTGCTTCCACGAAACGGAATTCTTCCCCTGAGAGAACACCCGCATCAAAGAGCACTTGTCCCAACAGACGGGCCACAGTGGTTTTCCCTGTACCAGGGTTTCCCATAAAGGCCGCGTGGAGTGTTTGCTTTTCAGGTGCCTTGCCACTGGCGATTCGTTTCTTGTTAAATTCCACCATGTTGATCATTTTCTTGATCTCATGTTTGACTTTTTCAAGACCAATCAGGCTATTGAGTTCTTGAAGAGCATCTTGTTTCTTCTCTGGTCCAGAGTCTCTTGCAGTGGTTGGAGCCACCGTTGCATCCGTCGTCTGTCCCGTAGGAACGACTTGCGCATTACCCTTCGCCACTTCTCTACCAACAAGATAGTCACAGTCATCCTCGATTTCCTTGGTCAGATCACGCGCATCGCCCTGCCTATAGGTCACGGTGCCCACCTTCGCAAAGGCTCCACCTTGAAGCCGTATATTAGGATCCGCAATCTTATGACAAATCATATGCTCAGCCATCAGCACACTCTCATCAAAAACGCCAAATGAAATGGTTTCGGCATTCTCATTCAAGAAGGTTGTTTCTCCAGTTAAGGAAGCAAAGGATTCTTCATAGACGCATAAAAATTCTGTAAATGTAGCCTGGTGAGCTCGGATCATACTATTGAATGAATTGATGGAGGTCATACGATCCGAATCCGAATTGAATTGAACATTATTGTCAAGACAGACTCCAGTCCCAGTAGGCAACTCAATTTTACAGTTTTCAGACTCCCAGATGACATTTCTCAACCAAACTGGTGGAAAATCCTTTTCCAGATCCCCGCCTGTAATCGTTGAATTTTTTGCGATCACTTCTGAGTCATTGGCATGGATGGTATTATTCCCAAATTTTTCAATATGGACATTTTCTAAGGCCAATTTAGATCCTTCTGACAGATCGATCTTAGAAAAGATCGTTGAATTTTGAATGGACAATTCCGAAGCTGACATTCCGATGACACTTTGGTGTTTTTCCGGAACCTTCATCCCAACTCCATCCAATGTCATTTTCGAATGCGTATCCATATAGATAAAAAATTCACTATTTGTCGGAGTGGTGATTTCAAAATAGACCTGTTTACAGGTGATAGCCGACTCATTCCATAAGGTCAAGGCAGTATAGTTCCCACCAACTTTAAACCACAGATCTTCAAACGTCACCTGAGCTCCCTCTACAAATCGGAAAGAAGCCTCAATCGTGTTGTTAAACATGCGCCCATTACCATTTGGATTTGGAACTACATGCCCCACAAAATGAAGGCTCTTGTTGATCACAATCACCTCATCTGTCGGCCATTGAAAGACATACCCATTTTCAAACTCGATGGTATCTCCATCCTGCGCTTTTTGAATCGCATCCATAAAGTTCCAGCTATTGTTGTAAGGCCCTACTAAATATCTTGCCACGCGCTTCTCCTCTGTTTCATCTTTTCTGTTTCCTTGTTATAAACACTTGTTACTAAAAATTGTAACACAATCCAGTGCCAAAGAAAACACTTATCAGATCTGAAAAGACTGAAAAGAGGCTGGGACAAAAGTCCTAGCCTCTCAATTGTCTTTGGATTGTCGAGCAAGACGCAGTGGTTGAGTGGGCTCTAATACGCTGATTTCATAAGCTTTTACAGCCCTACTCAACTGTGCGGAGGTGGGACGACGAAATCGAATTCTAACGAATTACCGATTTCTGTCCCACTCTCTGTCATCTACTCTTTCAAGGCTGAACATAAGCTGGCTAGAGCATTCGCTCCTGAGAGCATCGCGGTAGATAGGAGGAGCACATAGTCTGCTACTTCTAACTTATAGTCAAAGACTTTTTCAGCAGGTTTGTCTTCCGCAAAAATTTCTACTTTCATGTTCTTCTCCTTTGTTTCTAGAACAAATCATCAAAGAGGCTCAACTGGTTATCCTCTGGCATATTGCCAAGAATGCCCATCTCATCCATCTTTTCAACCAGGGTAGACGAAACACCGCCGCGCTTCCGGAGCTCGGTCTTAGAGAGGAATTCTCCTTCTTCACGCGCCCGCACGATTTGCTTGGCAACGTTCTCTCCCAGACCATCCATAGCGACAAATGGCGGAATCAGGGTATCCCCATCAATCAAGAATTCTGTCGCCTGACTGCGATAGAGGTCTAGCTTGCCAAACTTGAAGCCCCGCTCCCACATTTCATTGACAATCTCAAGGGTGGTGTAGAGGTCGATCTCCACATTGGAAGCTTCGTTGTTCTTGCGTTTCTCGGCGATTTCTTTCATCCGCGCTTTCACGGCCTCAAGGCCAGCCCCCATGGTTTTGATGTCAAAGGCTTTAGCCCGAATCGAGAAGTAAGCACAGTAATAATAGAGAGGATGATGCACCTTAAAGTAGGCAACCCGAAGGGCCATCATAACATAGGCCGCCGCATGAGCTTTGGGGAACATGTACTTGATCTTCCCACAGGACTCGATGTACCACTCAGGAACATTGTTTTCCTTCATGGCCTGGATGTAGCCATTGCGCTCTTCTTCTGAGATCTTGAGCCACATCCCTTTCCGCACGCGCTCCATGATGGTAAAGGCCATCTTAGGCTTGAGCCCCGCGTGCATGAGGTAGACCATGATGTCATCCCGACACCCGATAACGGTCGATAGATCGGCAATCCCTGCCTTGATCAAATCCTGGGCATTTCCCAACCACACGTCGGTACCGTGAGACAGACCAGAGAGCTGAAGCAACTCGGCAAAGGTCGTCGGATGGGTTTCATCGACCATCCCACGTACGAAATTGGTCCCAAACTCTGGGATCCCCAGCATACCCGTCGAGGTACCAATCTGCTCCGGTGTGACTCCTAAGATATCGGTTCCTGAGAAGAGGGCCATGACACCTGGATCATCCATAGGGATATCGTTTGGATCAATGCCTGACAAGTCTTGGAGCTTGCGAATCATGGTCGGATCATCGTGTCCCAGGACATCGAGCTTGAGGACGTTCTCATCGATATCGTGGAAGTTAAAGTGAGTGGTCTGCCATTCAGCAGTCACATCATCTGCTGGATACTGAACCGGAGTAAAGTCATAGACATCCATGTAGTTGGGAATAACAACGATTCCCCCTGGGTGCTGACCAGTGGTCCGTTTAACTCCAGCGGCACCTTGGGCTAGCCGTTCGACCTCGGCATCTCGGTAGTACTTGCCAAAATCACGCTCATAGCCCTTGACAAAGCCGTAGGCAGTCTTGGCTGCGACGGTACCTACCGTTCCTGCCCGAAAGGCATATTCTTCTCCGAAGATATCGCGAACATCCAAGTGGGCGCTCGGCTGGTCTTCCCCAGAGAAGTTCAAGTCAATATCGGGTACCTTGTCCCCATCGAAACCAAGGAAGGTTTCAAAGGGAATATCCTGGCCATTTTTGCTGAGCTTGTGGCCACAGTTTGGACAATCCTTATCCGGCATATCAAAACCAGATCCATAAGAACCATCCGTGATAAACTCACTGTACTGGCACTGGCCACAGACATAGTGGGGCGAAAGTGGATTGACCTCGGTGATCCCGATCATGGTCGCTACAAAGCTAGATCCGACAGATCCACGCGATCCAACCAGGTAGCCCCGCTCATTGGAACGGTGCACCAGCATTTGCGATGCCAGATAAATCACGGCAAAGCCATTCCCCAAGATGGAGGTCAATTCTTTTTCAATCCGCAGATCGACAATATCAGGGAGCGGATTACCATAGATCTCAAAGGCTCGCTGATAGGTTAACTCGGCAACTGTTTCTTCGGCCTTGTCGATAAATGGCGTATAGAGGTCACCCTTGACCACTTCGACCGGCTCAAAGGTCTCTGCGAGCGCATTGGTGTTTTCAATGACAATCTTGCGCGCCAAGTCTTCTCCCAAAAAGGCGAATTCATCCAGCATTTCATTGGTAGTTCTAAAATGCGCTTTTGGCAGAGGCGCTGGCTGGGCATCTTCTCCGTGCCCAATGGTCCGGTTGATCATAGCCCCTTGACCAAGACTACGGACAATGATCTCCCGATAAATCTCATCTTCCGGCTCCAGATAGTGGACATTTCCTGTCGCAAGAACAGGCTTGCCGAGACGATCTCCCACTTCGATCAAGCTCTTGATAATGGTCTGGAGCTCGTCCATGTCCTTGACTTGTTCCTTGGCAATGAGGGGCGCGTAGATAGCCGGTGGCATAACCTCGATAAAGTCGTAATACTTGGCCACTTCGACCGCCGCATCCACCCCTTGCGACATGACCGCATCAAAGACTTCCCCTTCTGAGCAGGCCGATCCGAGGATCAAGCCCTCGCGGTGGGCGTCCAGCACGGTTTTGGGAATCCGTGGGACTCCTTCGAAATACTTGGTCCCAGAAAGAGAGACCAGTTTAAACATGTTCTTAAGGCCAGTCTGATTCTTAACATAGAGGGTGGCATGCTTGACTCGGGCCTTCTTATAAGAATTCTCATCGATCAAATCGATATTCAAGTCCTTAAGATTGGTCACCCCATGCTTTTCAGCGACATCTTTGATAAAGATAAAGAGCAGGCGCCCCGTCGCTTCCGCATCGTAGTTGGCCATGTGGTGGTGCTCCAAGCCTACCCCAAAGCGCTTGGTCAAGGGCCCCAAGCCATGCCGTTTAAAATCTGGATAGAGGTTGCGGGCAAATTCCAGGGTATCGATGACCGGCTGGGTGATCTTGGGAAGACCATGACGCTCATAGTTGGCATTCATGAAGCCCACGTCAAAGGTAGCATTGTGGGCAACGAGAACCGTTCCCTCACAGAAGGCCTGAAATTCCTTCAAGACCTGCACCAAGGGCTTGGCACCCCGGACATGCTCATTGGTGATCCCTGTCAATTGGGTCGTAAAGGCGGACAAAGGATGGCCCGGATCGATAAACTCGTCAAACTCTTCAATGACATTGCCCTTGTACATCTTAGAGGCAGCGACCTGGATCAAGTCATTGTAGATGGCTGAAAGTCCCGTCGTTTCCACGTCAAAGACCACATAAGTCGCTTCATTGAGGTCCAGGTCCACCTCGTTATAGGTGATGGGCACCTTGTCCTCTACGATATTGGCTTCCATCCCATAGATTAGCTGGATTCCGGCTTTCTTGGCTGCTTTAAAGCCATGCGGGAAACTCTGCACATTGCCATGGTCAGTGATAGCCACCGCCTTGTGGCCCCACTCAGCTGCCTTGGCGATCAGCTCTTCGACTTCTGGCAGGGCATCCATAGTCGACATATTGGTATGCGCGTGGAATTCCACCCGGCGCTCGCCTTCTGGCATCAGATCTTTTCGGGCATAATGCACAACTTCCTGGATGTCTTGGACATTCATGGTCAAGTCGCGCGTGAAATTGTTCATTTCGATATTTCCCCGGACCCGTAGCCAGCTGTTCTTCTTGATCATGTCAAACTTCTGGGCTTCTTCCTCATTTTTGACCCATTTTTGAAGGGAAAAACTCGAGGTATAGTCGGTCATCTTAAAGCTGATCAAGACCCGACCGGTCCGCGTCACCTTGTGCTCCACGTCAAAGACCACACCCTCAAAGACAATCCGGTTCTCTTCTGTCGTAATCTCGATCATCGGAGTGATCTCAGCCTTGTCTAGCTTAGGTTTAGCCGCAGCTTTCTTAGCCTTGAAGTCAAAAACTGGCTTTTCTTCAACTGCTGGTGGCGGAGCCATCTGGGCCAAGGATTCCATAGCTCGCAAGGTCTCTTCATTGGCTGCTTGGAAAATCTTTTCATTTTCCTCCTCAAAGCGCGCCACTTCCTGCTCTGTCAACTCCTCATCAGACTCCACCCGACAGGTGAAATGCGGAAAACCAAAGGCTGCCAACTGCTTGGCAAGGTTGGGCAAATGATTCTTACGAAAATGCTCCGTATCAACCGAAGAAGGTCCAGAGATGATCAATTCCTGCCCTTCCGCGCGCACCTGCAAGTCTTGGTAGAGCCCCTTAAATCCTTGACTAGCGCAAGGGCCTTCCTCAAAAACCTCCCGGTAGTAGGCCTGCAATAAATCAGCAGTAAATTCCGGATTGGCCACTTGGATGGTAAAGGTCGCCTGGTTTCCTGTCTTTGAAAATTCGTCCTTCAAGCGCTGGCGCAATTCCTTAAACAAAGCAATCGGCAAGACTTCCGCAAAGGCAAAGCGGAACTCCCAGACCCGACTGACCTTGTGCACCACGACTTCTTGAATCTCCGCATGCAAAAAGGCACTGGAAGATCGCATCTCCAGCGGCATATCCAGCTGATCCATTAAAATTTCAAAGGTGTTGGACATTGTTTCTCCCTTGATCTTGATTCTTTTGCTCGCTTTTGAGTAGCCTACTTTCTAAGCAAAAACAGACCATTCAAAAACATTCGTAACCCTTATTTTATCACAATTTAAGGATTAATTCGAGGGAGAAGTGAAGATGAAAAAATCACCGGACTAGCGGTGATTTCTCGATGATTGGTCAACAGCAGGCAATCCTGATCATTCCCCACTTGTTGCTTCTGTTTCTGAACTGGAGCTCGGTGTCCGAAGCAAATCCTTCATCTGAGACTGGACCGCTTCTCGTGAGCTTTGTTCTTGCTTTTGGATATTCTCCACAGCTGGCTGCAACTTCTGCCTGATTTCCACTTTCTCCTCCTGTTCTTTTTGCGCTTGGAGGTTCGGACGGTACATGGCAAAGAAAGCCCCGATGACCACTAAAAAAGAGAACCAATTCGGTTCTCTCCAGGTTGTAATTTTTTATCAACTCACTACAGTTGATAAAGAGCCAAACAAGTTCCACGCAGGCTATTTCAATGGCGATACATAATCATCTGGAAGTTTGCCTCTCCAGTCAATCCACATTTGCTCAGCAATCGGAATTAATTTTTCAAGTTCTTCTTTAGTAAATAAATCTCTAGTTTCAGGTAAATCAATTAAAGATGTAGGGCTCTCTTCTATGAATCGTTTCTCACTAGCTCTCTTTTCTTCTTCCGTCGGTGGCCAACGATCATTCTGTGCTTTAAAATCAATTTCACGTGCCGTCCTCTTGCCTAATAAATATTCATTAAAATCAGAAGGATTAATTTCAAAGACACGACGAACCGAAGCTATTCCAAACTCTCCGAAAGTGTAATATTTCCCTTCATGTGTTCGAAAATCATATCCTTTCGGTGACTCAATTTTATCAAAGGTATCAAATTCTTCCCATGTTATTTTAGTTAAACTCATTTTAATCGCCTCCTAATTTTCTAATTGTAAATTCTCCCCACGGAACTTCATCAATGACTGCTTCTGGCATATTTCCTGGGAAGGTCTGTCCTCCTGGTTTCCAAAAACCATCAAAAGCAGAATCTTCATTTCCGCTTGGAATTCTTAGATTTTTTATAGATTCTGGTGGAATTTCAATAGCTACAGGGGAAGAGCCTAAGTCTCCTCGATGTAGCCCTAATATGTCTTCCAACAATTCCGGATCTCCCTTAGTCACTTTAATCAATGTTTCGCCAGCTTCTTTAGGCATAACAAAGGCAACATGATCTTTTGGATTACCAATTGCTCCATTATTGTATCCACCTTCTTCGGGTGTGAATTTCTGAAATTTAATAGCTCCATTCTCAAATTGTTGTCTGTGTGCTTCTATGTATTCTGAACTATAAACCTTTTCGATGTTTGGACGATCATTTTTCGGTATTGATAATACACTTTTAGCTGTGTTACCAGGGCGATATTCCACCTTAGGTGCATTCTTAGAAATATTAAAAATTAATTCCCTTTCCGCAGGAGATAATTTATTAAAGACTTTCTCTATATATCTTTCTCGAGTTGAAAAGTCTTTAAACCCTGAACTCTCCCTTGCAAGTTTACTTTCTTCAAGATTCTTCAGGATTTGTTCTTTGTTATACTTCGGCGCTTCGACATCGTGGACATCTTTCACCTCTGGTACATCCAATTCAACCTTCGGTTTAACTGTTCCTACATGATCAACAGCCTCGCCCTTTATAGTAGATAAATCTTTCGGTTTTGTCAACACATCAATATCTGGTTTCTTGGATTTTGGAACCATAGTTGTTGTTCCAGCCACTGCTTCAACTGGTTTGATTTTTGGCACTTTTACATCAACTTTAGGTTTTACTGGCACCTCCAGATCCACCGTTTTAGCTGGCTTGAGTTTTGGTATTTTCACATCCGTATGAGTATTGGGAACTGTAGCTGTATCAGATATATTTATTTCCTTAACGATTTTTGAAGTATCGATTTTAGGTCTAGAAATTTTAGTCATAGCTAACTGAAAGATCCCCAAATTATCGAGAAGGTCAATTGTTGCAGTCGCAACATCTGTTGTACCTTTCACCCATCCATAATTCTTAGCCACAAATATTTCGTCTTTGGTTGCTTTTTCCCCTGTTGATGGATTTTTCCCTGTTTTTAAAATATATTGATTACGTTTATTCATATAATCTGGATCACGCCAATCAATAGGTTGCTTTTTCATCAGTTCGTTAAAACGATAATATTCATAATCCTTTTTCGCTTTATCTGCATCTGATCCAATAATATAATCGAACTCAATAGATGTACGACCAGTCATAAATTCAATATGTTCTGAACTAAGCTCCGCTAATGTTTTTGAATCAATCTTCTTTTTATCCGATGCTCGAAGATTTGCAAACATTTTCTTTTTATCTGTTCTTTCTTGTAAAGTGTCCTCTCCACTAGACTTTTTAAGGTTATAAACTCTATAAATATATGCCGCTTCTTGTAGAGTAACACCTCCTTTTGTATATACATACTGGCCAGTATTAAGATAGCGTTCGTAGTCTTTCACAGCATATCCATAGCTTTCTTCTAAATTTGCAAGGCTTGACTGACTAATTTTATTTTCAAACTTTCGATTTTTCAAAGATTTAGATACTGATTTCGGTACTGAAACATCTGGATAATCTTTATAATAATTTATTAAAAAGTCAAGCTCTCCTGCATTTAATTCTTTGCCCTTATTTGCTTTTTCAATAATCTTCTTATAATTTTCCTGTCTCTCTACTGTACTCAATATAACCTTATTTATTTCTAAATCAGGATATTTAGCTGCAAATTCTTTGGCAAACTTTCTTTCGTCACTAGTTAATTGTTTTCCTTCAATAACTTTATCTACAACTACTCTATAACGCATCTCCTCAGCTTTTAAAGATCGCACTTCTTTGGTATATTGTAGAATTTCCTGATCTACCACTCCTGGATACTCACTGTTATACCGTTCAATTGCTGTGAGATCCGATTCTGTTAACTCCTCTCCGTTATATAATTTCTGAAGAGCCTTATCATAGGATTCTTGTAGGTTAACTGCACGAGCTTCCCATTTTGTTGCAACAGTGGTAGCCCAATCCGTACTTGTTGTACATTCAAAAGTTTTAGCAGCAAAAGAGACACCTAGGGTATGTTCTGCAGAAGCGATTGTTGCTGCAGCATCATTTGCTGCGGTGCAGGCTGAAGCAGAAGCAGTATCAAAGGCTCTTAAGTGCTCTAATTTCTCAGTAGCCACCCTAATTTGTTCATCCAGTTCAGATGCTTGTTTACGTAATGATTCTAATGAAGCTTTCTGTGAATCAGTGAGTTTATCTCTTCGTTCAAAACTTGCAATAGAAGAACTAACTTGCATACTCCCTCTAGTTGCGTTATTAATTTCAGTTTGGAGCTCCTCCTCATCCAAACTCTCTGAACCACATAGCGCTGTATAGGTGTCAGCAAGGTAGTCTGCAGCGTCTGCAACAGCTTCAGAATATAAGATACAAGCTTGATAATAGGAAACCATAATTCCTGACGCATAAGTACGCGCAGCATCATAACCATCTCCTTGTAGTTCATATGAGCCACTAAATGTACTGAAAGCATTGATCAGTTGCTTGTAGCCTGCTACACGCGCTTGAGAAGCGCTTGAAGTTGTAGAGGACATCGTCTGAAGGGCACCGTAGTTTACTTTAACCATCTATCTCTTCCTTTCTCAATGCTTTACAGAACTATACAGTTCTTCGCTTCCTGTCCCTGTATGACTATTGATATATCCTGCAATCGAAGCATCTGTCGTCTGGAACTCTGCATGAATTCCATGGAGTACTTGGATAAAGTCGATCGCCCGCTCCTTTGCTTGCTCACCGGCATTTTTATCACCATCAATATTGGCTGACATTCCTTTCTGGCCTTGATAAACATTGCCATCATCTTTGGTCCCAGTAGCAGAGCTCACTGAATTTGACGCAGACACAATGCTATCCGCATAGGAATGAACTGTATCATTTGATTGAATTGCCATAGAAAATTACTGTCCTTTCGTTGAAGGGGGATGTTCGGTAAGGAAGTCGTTGAATACTAACGCTTTAAATAAAGTATTTATTGACCTATCCATTTTTTATTATTTACTATTACTAATAGCAAATTACTGTCACGAATCTCTACTTATCGTACATCCTGTTTCATTGTCTACTGTTGAAAAGTCGTCAGATTTGAAAAATAAATCTCCATCAAACAAGCCAAATATGAAACTCGGTCTTTCTTTAGAGCTTTCACCTCATGTATGACAAAGTCACATGAATGGTTACAGAAAACTCTATAAAGTTAGAACCATTGGTAATTCGTTCTATTTGCTTGAAGTTAACTTTTCCTTTTGCTTGGACTGAGCTCAGATCTTTAAAGTAACCTCACTCATCCAATGCCATAATATTTTTAAATGTTATTTTCTTTCTTCATTTAGTTAAGTGAAAACAAATACCACTAAAAAATATTACCTTACTATCATACCTGAAATTACTTTGAAAATCAAATTAATTACTAGTTGGAGAGAGTTAAGGGGATAAAAAAAGAGAGAACCGCGGTTCTCTCTAAAATCTATTTTGCTTCGCTTCTTTTTCAGCCAGCTCATTTAAGAGTTGAGAGCGTTTCTTTTTAACTATTTCAAGCTGACGCTCTGTCTCACGATACTGCTGTTTAAGTTGCAACTCCTGCTCGTCTAAATCTAAAAAGAGTTTTCGAGTTGTCTCATCCATCTGTTCTAGTAGTTGGATATAAAAGGAGCGGTGAGAAGGTGTTACCCCCATCAAGAGTATATCATTGAGCTGATAGAGAGCATCTCCTTGAGAATACTCAAGATCTTCACGCAACAGACGAAGCGCTTTTTGCTCATCTTGATTGTCCTCCAACTGAAGATCCAACCTCATCTGATCCTTGTAAAGTACGTCCAACTCCTCTTGTTGTCTATTTTGTTTTTCCATTGATAGGAGAACCTCCAATAGCTAAAATCACTAAAATACTTATCCGTTATTTGACAATACCTTTTTATATCCTGTTTTTTCAGGTATAAAACATCTCACTTGATGTAATTACCTTCAGAAATAACTACTCTTTCATAAAATGGGTGAGTTATGCAGGGAAATCGTTGAATTGTGAATTATATAAATCAAGTCTTTTTTGACTTATATGTTGTTTTTCTAACATTTCAGTATCACTTTTATCATTAGCAAATTGCTGCAACATTCCTCCATCTATCACACGCCCCATCTCATTATCAACTCTTGAAAATTCATCAGCAACAGCATTCAAATACTCATCAAATGATTGAATGATAGGTACTAAATCTTTTGCTAATGTTTTTACTTCATTCGTTGCTGAAGAGAAATTTTGAGTGGCAGACGATTCTATCAATGATTCACTCTTATCTTCTAAACGACCACTCAAATCATCAAAACTAGTTTGAATACTCTTTATATGCTCTGGTAATATTCGCTTTCTTCCCATAATTAATTCCCCTTTTATGGTATTTTAAACATTTACAATTTTTTTAATTTATTGATCTTTATACCCCTATAAAATTTATTAAATTTTGTAGGGGTATAAAGTTTTAATTGCTCAATAAAGCTAAAATTGTAGCACAAAATATAGTTTATATCAAATAAATTAATAAAACATCTATGCATATTACACAATAATTACCTCTTATAAGTCAGATACTTTTAAAGAAATTATAGATTAATTTTTTACAACAATTAATCTGTGATGTCTAATCTAATGCATTTAGTCATATTTTTCATTCAAATATTTATAAAAATAATCTCCTTCTGTTTTTTCACCATATAATCTATCCAAATCTTTAATTGCATGTTGTAATTCTAATGTTTCTTCCTTATTTAATTTTTCAAAAGATATAGTTTTTTCCTCATTGGATTTCCAATCTCCAAGAATGTATTTTTTAACCTCAGGACTATACTTTTTCTTTATATACTCACCTTTACTTACATCATAAGTTTCTGTTTTATACTCTTCACTCAGTATTGTCTTATATTTCTGAATTACTTTATTATAATCTTCATGGTTCTCTTCAGCCCTTTTTCTTATATAACCAGTAACTCCTTGAGTATCCAGTTCTAATTTTTTCTGTGTGACATTAAATTGATAATAGGTCTCATCTGAAAATTCCGTATAGCCTTTATACTTAAACACCCATGACCCTCTATCAATAATATTATTTTTAAATTCAAATAAAGTTTTTCTTTCATTTTCATCCAAGTCATTAGTTGTCTCAGCAAAATCTACGGTACTCTTTAAAATAGATGCTAAACCTTCATTTGTAGCTTTAAAACCATTGCTTTCATTAGGGACCAGCTTATTCACTCCTGAATTATGATTATTTTTAGCGGCTGCTTTTAATGCTTCAAATGCGAGTTTAGCTTCTGGAACCGCTACTGTTACATAACCATCTATAAAAGCTTCTGATAAGTTCTTAGCAAATTCAATTTTAGCATTTTTCCTAGCTTGCTCTATTTCTTTAAATCTTACTTTAAATTTCTCAAAATTTAATGTCTTAGAATCAGGTACAAAATCACTTGAATAAGTATTTTTTTCGTTCATAAAGGAATTAATCGTAGTGTATTGTATCTCACCAGAGTCTGTAAAATCGAATATAATCGATTGAGTGAACGGTACCCTTTCCTCCATTGAACCAGGTCTTACTGGGGTAGTTCCCTTCCCAAATTCAATAATGTATAACCCCCTGGTAATACCAATTAATTCATTGATTGACATTTCCTTATTTTTTAAAAATTTAAATTTAGTAGCATCACCATTACTTTTTTCAATAGCCATTTGTGCCTGATTCGCTATAGCTAAATTTTGCTGAGAATTTATCATTCTTTCAAGTATTTTACTACTATCTTTTTGTTCCATTTTCCCAATAATATTAAAAAATTTGCTTAACTTATCACTTGATTTATCTTCAACCCATTTAGTAAGCCCATCAGACATTATATATAATGCAACATTGCTAATTTTATCGAAATCCATATCATTTAATTCATCGATATTTCCACCAAAAACGGCAGTAATTGCTCTCGCATCATCTATATTATTAATAAATTCTATAAAATATGGCTGACCTCGTGAAATAACTTCAAAAAAAGCTAGTGGTGATAAATTTAATATAATTTGTGCCTGATTTACAATACCTCTTAATCCAGAAACCTCTTCAATCGTCATTTGAAGGTCTTTATTAAACAGTTCATGCGCAAGTTGAAAAGGTTCATGTGTGGCCTGTCTAGTTAATGAACTTGCATTTAAGCTCAGAATCGCTCCACTCTTTACGGAAGAAATACTAATTTCAGGTTCATCTAATGCATCAGTAGCAATATTTAATGCAGATTGCAATTTTTGATCCACTTCTGACACTTTATCCACTTGTTCTCCAGTCAATTTTGATTGAACAGTCGATAAACCAGACTCGCTTGTCCAAGCTTCTTTTGTGAACCCTCCTCCTGACACCGCTGAGCTGAATTTCCCAACATTAGCAGAATATTTATTTAAAAAAGCTGGGATCTGGTTGAAAACCTGATTCTGTAAAGAATTTAGTTGTCCTAAAAAAGCTGCAATCGCTTCCCCTTCCGATCCTTCTATTTTAACGTTAAATGTTCTAGCTGTATCCTGTGTCGCCGTTGTTAAAGATTGAGAAAACTGTTTTATTGACTCACTATATTGAGCAATCCCTGGTAAGTCATGTACTTTAATCACATCATTACTCATACTAATCCTCCTTCGCTCTAGCAATTGCTTGACTCAACATATTTATACCACTTCTTAAAGATGCTGCTTCAGATTCTAAACTACTAATTTTACTACTCAATCTAGAAATCATATTCTGTTTATACTCATCGTATTTTTCCACAGTCTTATCCACTGTGTTTTTTTCTGTTTGCGCTTCTTCATCATATGGATGACCAGCAAGATGATAACTAGACTTAATATTTTCTGGACTGACTAAAACATACTCTATTGCGGTTGAAACTCCTTGTAGATTAGATAATGCTGTTCTTAATTTCCCAAGTTTCCCATTTACTTCTGACAGTTTCCCAAGACATCTATTTAAGTCTGCTTGCAATGCTGCTTTCCCCATAATTCATCTCCCTTCTATTTCATTAATACTTTCACTTTTCTTACAAATCCATCTTCTACATAGTAGTTTACCTGGCTATCAAGTGGTTCTTCACGGACTGGTCGATTGATAACATTTAGGACACTTTGGTCTGTAATCCGCATAGCCACGATCGCTTGTTTATAGAGTTTGATAGATTTTGATACTTCGTCAATTTTTCGATTCAACTGACTGCCACTCATAGCAACTGTAGCATAGCCTGCACGCGCCCCTTTTTCAAGGACATAGTTCAGACTAGATTGCAGATCCATACTTAGATCATTCATAAGTTCTAGCTGATTGTATAGCACAATCGTTGCTTCATGTTGCGATTTCTGCTGTTCCAATCTCAATTGGATATTTTCTTCCATTTTCTTGATTCCAGCTACATAGTCTTCCTTCGTAGAGAGAATCGTCACACCTTCCATCTCTGGCAATTCATTATAGGCTGGAGCCAACACAATCACCTTTTGCTTACTACGAGCAATTTGTTTGACGAATTGTGTCATCTGTTCTTCCTTGTCTGTCAGATATAGAAGATTCCCTTTCTTGAGATCCCACGTCACTGGCTCAACCGTCTCCAGATCCAATCCGAGTGGTACTTTTCCTTCATCCAGTAAAGCTGCTACATCCTCACGTCCATAGAAGGTTGCTTCTGTCAACTCATCTGGCACCATTGGGATGCCTGCTGGAGTGTGGCCTGTCCACATCTCTTTGAAACTTTGGACTTGGTCGCGGAGGTTGTTGATGATTTGAATATCATTGTCTCCTGCGACCGGTAGAGCGAACTGGATGACATCGACTTCGTCACGCTTCATGAGCGCGCGTCCCTTGATGTCTTCCATCGTAGCTGCTAGTGGCGTTGCTCCCACGATACCGCGGACTTCAGAGATATCATTTTGTGGCAAGGTCAGCTGGTGCTTGAAGTTTGAATAGAGCTGAGCCCGTAGGTTGTTCTGACGGCTAGCTGTGATGATCAAGTGCACACCGATGCTGAGACCTTCACGGGAGATCCGCATGAAGAGCTTGAAGAGGTCTGTCTCATAAGGCTCGTCCTTCATCGACTCATAGCTATCCATGAGGATAACCATAGTTGGCTCTTGCTTACCAGTCACTTCACGGTAGAGGGCGATGGTGCCGACACCATGCTCAGAAAGAAGTTTCTTGCGGCGATCCAACTCGCGGTTGATGATCCGGATAAATTTCTGGATTTTTTCCGTCTGATCAAGCAGCAGGCTATCGGCCACATGTGGCAATTGAGTCAAGGGTGCTAGACCGTTGGTCCCGAAATCCAGCAGGTACATGGTCAGATTTTCTGGACTTTGCTTGCGAGCTAGATCCATGGCGGCTGTCTGTAGGAAAGTGGTCTTTCCTGTACCTGGACTTCCGTAAAGGAGAATATTCCCATCTTTTGACAGATCGATAGCGACAGCTTCTTGCTTTTGAGCTTGCGGGATATCAGCTACCCCGATCAGGACGCTTGGAGCTGTCCGTTTTTGCCAAGCCTCGATCGGCACGACCTTGTCCAACTCATCCAGCGTGATCCGCTCTTTGAGCGGTGGCAACCATGGTTGGGCCACAGCTGCGATGCCTTCTTGTTGGTGCAAGTGGTTGATTTCCTGTACGATAACATCCAGTTCTGTTGGCACTTCCTTGATTTCTTCTGCCATATCAAGACCAGAGAGGTCTTGGTTGAGGACTTCGTATTGGCCCAGTTCATTGATCAAGTAGATGGTATGGTCTTCAATCCCTAGCTGGTCCTTCTCAGGCTGGTAGTCTGCTCCAGACCAGGCTGTTTGGAAGAGTTCATAGACTTCGTTGTTGCCGACTTGGAGGTAGGCACGACCGGTCTGAGTGATCTCAGCCGCATCTGCAGTCCGCAGCATCTCCATGGAGTCGCCACGGTCTGCCACCTTGAGGGCTAGCTTGAAGCGAGAGTTAGACCAGATTTGGTCATCCACGACCCCAGAAGGTTTTTGTGTCGCAAGGATCAAGTGCACCCCGAGGGAACGCCCGACACGTGCGATAGAGACCAATTCTTTGATGAAGTCTGGTTGGTTGACCTTGAGTTCGGCGAACTCATCACTGATCAAGAAGAGGTGAGGCAGCGGTTCGGTCGCTTCACCCAGTTTAAATTTCTTTTGGTATTGGTTGATATGGTTGACCCCATATTGACCAAAAAGCCGTTCCCGACGATGGATCTCCGCATTGATAGAGGCTAGGGCCCGCATGGACTGGGCACCATCCAAGTTGGTGATGGTTCCCAGCAAGTGAGGCAGATCCTTGAAGAGGTTGGCCATTCCCCCACCCTTGTAGTCGATGAGGAGAAAAGCCACATCGTGTGGGTGGAAGTTGACGGCAAGGCTCAGGATATAAGACTGAATGGTTTCAGACTTACCAGAACCGGTTGTCCCTGCGATCAAACCGTGTGGCCCATGAGCCTTTTCATGAAGATTGAGGTAGACCAAATCGTCCTTGCCGCGCAGACCAATCGGCACGGCCAAACTTTGGTAAGGGGCATGGCTCTCCCAACGGCTCAAGACCTTGAGGTCATTGAACGTTTCCGCCTGATACATTTCAAGGAAGGTTACCGAGTCTGGGATTGAGCTCTTGAGTTGTTGAATATGCTTCAGAGGAGCAAGGCCACGCGAGATGGCTTCCTTGTCATAACCTTCAGGGAAGTGATCCAATTGGAAGTCAAGCTCCCGAAGAACCCCTTCTTGCAAGAGCAATTGCCCTTGGTTGCGGTCCTTGATGGAGATAACGGTTTGGATATTTTCAGAAAGAGATGAGAGCACATCTGCCACATAGATGATGGAGCAGCCTAGCTCTGTCGGATCCTCACGGAAGAACTCCATGATGACATGGTCCAAAATCAAGGTTTCATCGGTGATGAGGACCACATAGTGAGGGTGGAAGATCTTGGTATCATTGGCTTTTTCTTCCTCTTTTTGCGCCTTGCGGAGCTTGAGGATCTGGTTGAGACTGTTCAAGACCTGATCGCGTGTCCGCTGATTGTAGACAAAGCTACGGACATTCATATCTTGCAGGGTCGCATGAGGCAACCAGCGCATCCAATCCCAGCTTTCTTTTTCTTCTTCTGGAATGATCGGAATAATGGTCAGATCATGGTAAGAGTGAAAGACAGCTAATTGGGCAACGAGGAGTTGCAACTGCTCTAGCACGATAGGACGAGGGCCGACGTACCCTACTGGTCCACGATTGAGGCTGGCTACAATCGGAAGATTGTCGATTTTTTGATGAGCTTGGAAAAGAGCATAGCCTTCTTCTTCCAAGGCATCTTTCTTCCCACTACGCTCTTCCTGACCATATTTGAGCTCATAGCTGGTTGGAACCTTACCCAAGCCCAAACGATAAGCCAAAAAGTCAAAATGAAGTGGTGTTTTTTCGTAGATTCGTGAGTCATAGCGTTTGACCATCTTGGTCAAATCTTCGATCGCTGGGAAATGGTAAAACATGCCTTCTCGTTGCTTCCGAGATAGCTGTTCCAAGTCCTTGGCCTTGTCCTTGAGATAGAGATGGTAGAGCTCCACGCGCTCTTTCTTGTCTTCTTTGTATTTCTTACGATTCTTGAAGAAGCCTTGGACCGAAAAGATCACACTGACCACAGACATGGATACCGTCGCGATGATATAGAGTCCCCGCGGTTGGAAAATGGTGATCAAGAGGGTCACCCCAACCATGATGAGGGGTGGCATGATCAACTTCAAGAGTTCATCTGATGGCTTTTGAGGCTCCGCTCCCGGAGGATTGATCAAGATTTTGTCTTCCGAACTCCGGTAGATGATCCGCGGAGACCGGTGGTACTCTGGATAGTCCTTGTAAAAGTCATAGCGTGAATGCAAACGCGGCACTAGATAAGGACTTACTTCGACAGCTCCTTCCACGCCAAATTCTTCTGGATAGAGCTTAAAGGTCACATCTCCAATGGCAAGTTCATCCCCAAAGGCCAGTGGAAAAGTCGCTTCACTGACGAGTTTGTGGTTATGGTAGAGTTTTCCGGATAAGAGCTGGCAAGTCCAAGTCTGCTCTTTTTTCACAAGCAGAAAGCGTACTGGATAGTGCAAGCGCACATCCGCACCCTTTTCATCTGCTACGAGGATTTCTTCCTTGTCTAGCAGTTCATAGGTATGGACTTCTCCTGTCGCCAAGTAGCAGACCACATCTCCAAGGATCTTGCTATTTTCGAGCACGCCCTTGTCTTCCCCATACTGGTAGAAGATTTCTCCTTGACTCCATTGGAAATGAAGGGGATTATCTTGCAAAGCCAGGGTCAACTGAGCTGTTTCTTGATTCGATACGGTCGCTGTTTTTCCCTCCTCTAGCGCTAGCTCATAGCGAAAACCTTTTTTATAGAGTATGATACGTTTTTTCATAGACTACTCCTTGTGTTCGCTAGACTCAGTTGAGCTTGCTGTTGTAGAAGACGAGCTTTCTGTTGAGGATCCCTCTGTAGACGAAGCCGTTGTCGAACTGCTGGTTGAAGCTTTGGTTTCATTCTTCTCTGCTTCCAAGAGTTCAGAGCGAGCATCCCAGTATTTCTTGTATTCGCCCTCTAGTTCAGAGAGTTTCTTCTCGCGCTGTTCACCGGAGAGTTTTTCGCTATCACGTGTCGCCTTGATTTCTTTACGAAGGGCATAGATGATCAAGTCTGAATCGTCGATCCGCTTAGCTGTATCCAGCGCTTGGGTAAAGTCATGACGTCCGATATAGATCCAGTAGTGGAGATAGAGGCTATCTGACTTGAGCGTGACGTTGTTGAGGATGACCTTCTTTTGATCCTCTGAGAAATTCAAGCCTTGCAAATAAGACGTCGCCAACTCATATTTCTGCGTCATCGGAAGACTGCTTGGAGCCACTCCCTCCAACTCATCGATCACACCGGTGTAGTCTACTTTAAGAAAAGCAGTATCCGCTTGAAGCAACTTTTCTTTAAAGGGTGCTTGGAAAAAGACCAAATAGATCAAAGGCAAAAGTAAGAGGGCCACTACAGCGGAAAGCCAGACGGTTGCCAGCTTAAAGATTCGGTGTTGACGGCTGGATACCAAGGTTAAGGTCTTTTCTTCCTCTTCCTTGCGCTCTTGGTAAGCTTTCTCTAAGAGAACTTTCATCTCTTCTAAGCTAGCGGCATCACGGATTTCCACCAAGAAATCTGGTAGATCTTCTAATTCAAGTGTCCCTTGATAGAGCTCCATGAAGTCCCAGTCCCCAAAAAGAGTGACCGCATAGCACTTGGCCTGGCGCAAGAATTCCACCTGATCCCACTTGCGTGGCACCATCATTCCCGGAACCCCGCGGTAAGCAATCTTGACTTGTGCATCCTTGGTGACAAACAAATTGATGGGATGCACCACAAAGGTCACTGGAAGTTCCAAAGCAGGCGCCAAATCCAAGACATTGATAGCTAGACGCAGACGGTCTGACACGGGTAATGCCTGGATTTCTTCTGTAGTCAAGCCTAGAGCATCTGTCTGATAGGTCAGATGAATCTGGTCTTGATCCGCTGTCATGCTTTGCTCTAAAAACAAGGGATGATGGAGATCCAAAATCCATAAATTGCGTAAATCCTGGCTATCCACTTCTGAACGCTTGAGGTCCAGCCGCCAGCTCGTTTCTTCTTTTTCAAAACGGAAGACTTGTTCTTCCAGCGTAAATTGTTCTTCTTTCACCTTACCACTCCTCAATCTCGATCAGATCACCACTCGTGATCGGATACTCCTGTACCACCTTGCCTTCATCCAGCAAGATGCCTTTATTTACCACGCGCAACTGATACTTGCTTCTAGGCTCCATGGCAGACCCAAAGATCTGATCCAATTCCCGAATCAAGCGTCGCACCTCCATCCGCGTTGGGATTCGGAGGTCATGGCTTGCACCATTCATACGGAAGGTGACATTGATATGTTGGTCCATTTAGGCCTCTTTTCTATAGATTCGATAGGAAATATAGCCAGCAATCCCAAAGAGAAGAGCACTCCAAGCCAGCATTTGCAAGGCTGGAATAAAATCCGACAAGCTGGCCGAATTGTCCTCCACATTGGACTCGAATTTAGATAATTTTTGATTTTCAGGCTGGAACAGGTCCGCTTCAGGCCCCGTTTTTTTCTTTCCCTTTATAGCAGAAAACAACTGGCCGTCTGAATCGGTCAATTGTTTCTCTTGCTTGCGTTTTTCATCTGCTAATTTTTTCTGATCCTTCTCATTGAAAAGAGACTCAGTCGCATCCAATTGGCCCCCAAGTGTCTTTTCCTGCTCTGTCTCAAGACGTGAGTTGTTGACCTGCAGACGATTATCAATAAAATCATCTGCAGAAACAACAACCGCTGGCAAGAGACTTAAGACAAAGAGAAGATACATCATTTTTTTCATAAGCTTGATTCAATTTCCTTTGTTTGAGTAAACTTCTTAGGAATGAAGATATTGGCAACCGCCAAAAGTCCGAAGAAGACCAACAATCCGAAGAAGACGCCGATACCGGCTGTTTGTCCATCAAAGTAACCCGCAAACTGTCCTTCTAAAATAGAAAGGAGGTTGACATTTTTCACCAGTGCTGGAAGGCCTGACAAGGTCGCGGTCGTTCCGATCGCGCTTGATAGGTAGACATAGCTGATCAACATGAAGAAGGCCAGTCCCATTCCAATCACACGGAAGTGTTTCAAAAGAAGGTATTGCAGTTGTACCAAGACAAAGCTTGCTAGAAACGCTAAGAACACCCATGAAGGTACATATTCACGACCAACAGAGAGTTGAATACTTGAAATCATTCCGATCACCAGTCCAAGGATGAGAGAAAGTCCCACAAGGACACCGACAGACAAGAGATCTGATTCTTGCAAACGATCCAATTTGAAACGATCCTTAACCTTGCGAATGATTGGTTGAGTCGCAAAGAGATAAGCTGTAAAGAGACTCAAGACTTCCAACATAAAGATCCAGATAAATGGACGGTAGACGTTGATAGTCGCTTTCACAGAAGAAGATTTCTCTGCAACTGGATTTGACAAGAAGTCGAGCAAGACTTCATTCGGCACTCCGTTTTCATAGGCATTGTTGAAGACCTTACGGAAGGCTTCGACGAAGTTCCCATTTTCAGACAATTCCTTGTCGAATTCACCCATCAAGCTCTCTGCATTGCTAGACAATTTCTCTGTATTGCCTTGGGCTTTTTCCAATTCTTTGTTCAATTGGCTAAAGATTTCATTGGTAGAGTTAGCAGCTTCTACATTGCTACGAGATGAGCTCTTAACGCCTTCTGTCGAGCTCAATAATGACGTGTATTCAGAACCAAGAGCTGACAAATCTGCATCGGTCTTGGTTTGAGCCTGTGTCACTGTTTCTTGTGATTTTGAGATCTCTTCTAAACGTTTTTGAAGCTCTGCATATTGCGTCAATTGATCGTTGATATTTTGGGTTAGATCCTTGTTGGTGTTTTCGATCGCTTGAAGATTGGCCTGCAATTGTGGTCCCAAGTCTTGCAACTGTTTAAGGGTACCATCTAACTGGGCTTTCACACTCTTCGTTGCATCCCCAGATTCATCCGTTTCAATACTCTTACGGTAGTCCTTCATGTTACTTGAAACAGCAGCCTTCACGATGTCGACCAAAGCGTTTGTCAAATCCATATCTTCGATTGGATCATAGAGTGAATGACGAACATGGTTGTCATCTTCTGGATAGTAGGCATCGATCAATGCTCCTGCGCGTTGATAATCCAAGGCGATTTCACTAGCTTTCGATGCATAGTTAGCGACAGCTGTTTTCAAATCTTCTGCAGATACGGTCACACTGGTTGAAGAAACTCCATTCACAAGAACTTCAACATCAATCGTGCTTGGCATAGTTCCCCCATCTTCAGCGAGGTGAATTTGAATTTGTTTGCCATCTTTCAGTTCGACTTCCTGCTCACCACTGCCTGCATAAGTCTGTCCATCATAGGTCCAGGTATCAACCTTAACTCCTGCAGGTACTTGAATGCTAACTTTTTGTTTTCCAGATTTAGCATTGAGAACATTCGCAACTGCCGTTAATTTAGCATCCACTTCAGCAGCCAATCGTTTCAAGTCATCTGCGTTCCCTTTTGCTTGCCCCTTCGTTCCAGCAAAAGCACTATCAAAATCAATCGCTGCGTTGAGATTCCCATACTTATTCAAATTCAGACTAGCAGGATCTAAAGACGGAAGTTTTTCAATTGCTTGACGAATGTCATCATCCGCTTTATCTCGAGCCTTGCTGATAGTTTCGATTTTTGGCTTTCCAAGCAAGGTATGAAGAGTAACTTTGTCTCCTTCTTTTAGACCATAGTAGTCAAGGATCTTCTCTTTTACAGAAGACTCGATGTTCTTTTCGTGCTCATCTAATTTGTCGCGTTCTGCCTTGATCCCTTTTTCGAGGTCTGCCACACGATCATTCACATCTTTTGTCAAGCCTGCATAGGTCTTGGTACCTGAAGCATCTCCTTCTGTTTCAGTTGGTTGACTCAATTGTTTGGTAATTGCTTCTTGGTTTTGTTGTAGATTCTTATACAACTCTTGGGTCTTTTCACTGACAACAGACTGGTTCATGGACATCAGCTGATTCATGAACTCTTCATGGCTGATCTTATCCTCAGAGCGTTGCTTGATCAATGTGTCGAAGTTTTGACCGTACTGATCCTGAGATTGGGTCAATTGATCAAAAGCCTGTGTATAAGACTCAAGGACTGTCTTCAAGGCATTATTCGACTCGACAGAAGACGTAGACAAGCTATAGAGACTTGGGAAAATATTCTTGGAATCTAAAGCTGAATCCAGCAAGTTACTCCGGTATGAACCAATGTTGGTCGATTGGATCTTGTTACTTGTTTCCACGTTCTTCTGAGCTGTATAGAGGTTGCTCAAAATGCTAACCATATACATATCAACCAACTGGCTATTCAAGTCTGAAACGATATCTTTAGCGACTTTATTGGCCTCGTTTTCAACCTGAGAATTTCCAGCCGCATTGACCTTATACGTCACAGTTGTCTTCTCTGCATTAACCGCGTTCACTTCCAAGACCTTCTCTGAGAAGTCACTTGGAATGACAATCATCAATTGGTACTTGCCATCTGCAAGCCCTGACTCAGCGGCTCCACGAGGGAGTACAGACCAGTTTTGTGAATTATCCCGTTCGATATTCTTTACATAGCTAGCCCCAAGGTTGTATTCTTTATCATTCAGTTTGACCGCCTTGTCTTCATTGACAACCGCAATGTTGAGCTTGGTGTTTTCTGTCGTTTGCACGGTCTTGGCTTCGTTTTGCTTTTGGTCCTTTTGAACCGTCGTATAAAGACCCACTACAGATCCCATCAAAAGGAGCACAACCGCACTCTGACCGATGTATTTTAACCATTTTTTATTTTTAACTTCCATACCTTTTCCTTTTTCTAATTCATAGATACAAAATAGGGGTTAGGAATTAAAAATCTAACCCCTATTTTCTATATATCAAAAGACAAAAGGGTGATCTACCTACAAGAAGTAAGATCACCTCCAAGACTATCTTAGTGGATTTGTGCAGCGATATCTTGGTCAGTTTGTTCAACGATATCAGCAACTTTGATCAATTGAGCGTTGATGTCTTCCAACAATTGAGCGAATTGTTTGATTTTTGGAGACAATTCGTTGAATTGTGCTTCAAAGCTATCAAATGCAGATCCATCCCAGTTTGCGTCGATGACTTGTTGTTCATGAGTCAAAGTGTTAAGGATTTGATCGATTTCTTGAGAACCTTGTGCATAGCGTTGTGCTGATTGACGTAGTTCTTCTGGAGTTAATTTAATTTGAGCCATATGTTTCTCCTTTTGGGCTGATACCCTTATATTTTTTTTCATAAACAATACATTTTAGTACGAATTAGTAAAATGCCAGATAACTGTATATTTTACCTTTTGCTCCCTGTTTGTATTATTTACTTAAAAATATCTTAATGAAATATTGCCAGAATGTCAAGTTTAGAGGGCTAACTGATAAAACATTGTAACTTTGTTACAATTGTGTAACATTTTGTCATAAATCTGTAATATATTTTCTGAATTCCTTGCCCCAGTAGTCTCCAACTAGTATTATTTCTGAGAAGAAAAGAAGACACTCTGTCCTTTTATATTAACTCAACACATAGATAAAAAATTGTTGATTTTAGGTGTTTTTAAAAGCAAATTTTGAAGATTTTTGTATATTTTTTCATTTTTAAAACTTTTATGGTATAATGAAACCTGTTCAAAACTTGTTTCATACAAGATCGAACACCATTAACCTATAAGGAGTATATATGAAAAAATTTCTACTTGCCTCTGTCTGTCTACTAGCTCTTACCGCTTGTAGCCAAGGCCAACAAGGCAAAGGAACTACTGCCGCTTCTTCCAAACAAGAGGCCACTCAAAACAAAAAGGAGCAAGTCCAAACCAAGACCTTTGTTAGTGACCTCGGTGATCACCACCAAAACAAAATTCAAATTGGCTACAAGAATGAGGAAATTGTCTCTTTTACTTTCCTTAGTTTTGAACCCATTTCCTCAGATTTGCAAGACATGGATCTTCCTGAATTAAAGGAAATCTACCAAGAAGAATTAGAACATAGCGATATCTATAAAACCTTAAATGGTAAGCCTGGACTTAGCTTCCGCATTCAAATTTCAAAAGATAAACAATCCTATGCTAAAGTCTTACAGGCTGACTTCTCAAAAATCAAGAAAGATGAGTTTGCTACCATCTACGGAGATCAAGGGGAGGAAGAAAGAGCCGAGTTCAAGAAATACCTCAATGGCAAACCTCAAGATCTCTTTACCTATTTCAAAGATCAAGGTCTCAAAGAAGAAAAATAAAAAGAGCTTCCTGAGTTTCATCACCACACTGGTGAGGGCTCAGAAAGCTTTTTCTTATTTGTTCAAGATTGAAAGAGTTTCAAGGAGATTGTCCGCATGAACTTCAATGGTATCTCCTGTCGCTTTGATTTTCACTTCTACGATACCTTCAGCTGCTTTTTTACCAACTGTTACGCGGATTGGAAGTCCAATCAAATCACTATCGCTGAATTTGACACCAGCGCGTTCATTTCGGTCATCCACCAAGACTTCATAGCCTTTATTCACCAAGGCTTCTTCGATCCGATCGGTCAAAGCAAGACTCGCTTCATCTTTGACATTGACTGGAATCAAATGCACATCAAATGGCGCCAATTCTTTAGGGAAGTTAATTCCCCAAGCGTAACGGTACTCCCCTTTTGGAGTCTTATTGACAAAGAGGCGTGCATGTTGCTCCATAACGGCTGAAAGAAGACGGCTGACACCGATTCCGTAGCAGCCCATGATGATTGGAACTGCACGACCGTTTTCGTCTAAGACATCTGCTCCCATGCTAGCGGAGTAGCGTGTACCGAGTTTGAAAATGTGACCGATTTCGATCCCACGTGCAAAGTTCAAGACCCCTTTCCCATCTGGTGAGATTTCGCCTTCACGAACTTCACGGATATCGACGTATTCTGCAGTAAAGTCACGTCCTGGGTTTACACCAGTCAAGTGGTAGCCTGTTTCATTGGCACCGACTACTGCATTGCGGCTGTCTTGGACCTTGCGGTCTGCGATAATCTTAACATTTTCAGGAAGATCTACTGGACCGAGAGAGCCAAAATCTGCTCCTAATAATTCTTTCACTTCCACTTCGGTTGCAGGTTCAAAGAAGTCTGCGCCGAGGTGGTTTTTCAACTTCACTTCATTGAGCTGATCATTGCCTACGAGAAGGGCTACAACAGGCTCACCATCTGCAATGTAAACCAAAGTCTTGATAGTAGCTTCTTCTGGAACATCCAAGAATGCAGCTACTTCATCAATCGATTTGACACCTGGTGTTTCCACGCGTTTCACTTTTTCTTCCGCTACGACACGGTTACTTGGCTTGTATTCGTTAGTAGCCATCTCCAAGTTGGCAGCATAGGTTGATTCACTTGAATAGGCAATGGTATCTTCACCAGAGACCATCCATTTGAGCAATTCTGCTTTGATTTCTTCTTGGACTTCTGCTGGGATCTCATCAAAGGAAGCCACCGATTTGTCTAAAACAACCCAACGGTCCAAGTCTGTACGAGCAGGCGTAACAGCCATAAACTCTTGGCTATCTTTTCCGCCCATAGCACCACCATCACCGATGATGGCTTTGTAGTCGATACCACTGCGGGTGAAGATTCGCTCATAAGCTGCCTTGTATTCATCATAAGTGACATCCAAGCTATCGTAGTTAGCATGGAAGCTATAACCGTCTTTCATGATGAACTCACGGGTCCGAAGAAGACCGTTCCGCGGGCGTTTTTCATCACGGTATTTTGGTTGAATTTGGTAAAGATTCAACGGCAATTGTTTGTAAGATTTTACTGAGTCGCGCACAATAGCGGTAAAGGTTTCTTCGTGAGTTGGACCTAAGATAAAGTCAGAGCCTTCACGGTTTTTCAACTTATAAAGATCTTCCCCGTAAGTTTCGTAACGACCAGATTCACGCCAGAGATCCGCACTCAAAAGGGCTGGAGCAAGCATTTCTACTGCTCCAATTTTTTCGAATTCTTGGCGCATGATGCCTTTTGCTTTTTCAATTACTCGATTTGCTAAGGGCAGATAAGAATAGACCCCCGCTGATACTTGGCGAACATAACCTGCACGCAACATCAAAGCATGGCTAATGACTTGGGCATCGCTTGGCATTTCGCGAAGCGTTGGAATCAACATTTTACTTTGTTTCATGGACAATATCCTTTTCTATTTCAAAAATAATTTCATAATATCATTCCAGGTGACAGCAATCATCAAAATAACCATTACAGCTACACCTGCAAGCGTCATATAGGTTTCTACTTCTTGTTTCAGTGGCTTTCTCCGGACGACCTCGATCAAATTGATCAAGATTTTTCCTCCATCCAAAGCGGGAATCGGGATTAGATTGAAGATCCCAATATTAATAGAGAGCATAGCCATAAGAGATAAGACTGCCGGAATCCCTAATTGAGCAGCTTGTGAGCTGGCATTGTAGATGGCAACCGGTCCACCTAGTTTATTGAGACTAAAGTGGAAAATGATATCTTTCAAAGCTCCCAAAATCCGTGTCGCTGTATTCCAGGTATCTGTAAAACCAGACAAGAGTTTATCCACAAAACCTGTCTTGAGGCCGTTTGTCACACCCAAATAGTAACGATTCCCTGACTTGGTTGGCTTCACTTTGACTTCTTTTTCTTGGCCGTCTGTCTTGACTTTCAGGGTCAATTCAGGAGCCGTCTTGCTGTCCTTGGTTGCTTTCTCGACAGCATCTGTCAGCTCATCCCAGTTGCTAACGGTATCGTTATTGACTTGAAGGATCTGAACATTGCTTTTAACACCAACCTTAGCTAGCGCCCCATCGGGTGCCACCTGAACATTGTTGCTGTAGTAATCAATCGCACCACCGCGCATAAAGGCTAAGAGTGAATAGACGACAATACTGAGGATAAAGTTGTTCATAGGACCCGCAAAGTTGGTGATCAACCGTCCCCAAATGCTGGCATTCTGATACTGAACATCTCTCGGCGCAATCCGCACTTCTGTCCCATCTTCCTCAACAATAGTCGCATCATGATCGACATCATAAGTCTTGGTCTCATCGAGAACCAAGCCCGTGATTTCTAATTTATCTTCAAAGTCAAACTGGGTAACATTCATGGGAAGGGCTGTCTGATCCAGATTCTTTCCTGAAAGATTGATCCGGACGACCTTACCAGCCTCATTTAGCGTCAAGCTGACAGGCGTTCCGGTTTTAATCTCAGTTGTGTCCTCACCCCAGCCAGCCATACGAACATAGCCACCTAAAGGTAGAATGCGAATCGTATAGGCTGTTCCATCTTGACCAATATGGGCAAAGATCTTGGGACCCATCCCGATCGAGAATTCTCGCACCAGGATGCCCGATTTTTTTGCAAAATAGAAATGACCAAACTCGTGAACGAGAACGATCACTCCAAAAATAACAATAAAGGCAATAAACTGCATCGTTCTATATGTGGTTTCCTTTCTATCACTTCTGTCTTAGAATAAGCCCAAGAAATGCATCAAGGGAAAGACAAAAATCAAACTATCAAAGCGGTCTAGAACACCACCATGTCCTGGAATAAATTTTCCAGAATCTTTCACACCGAAGTGGCGTTTAATCGCACTCTCTACGAGGTCGCCAAACTGACCTGCAATACTAAAGAGGATGGTAAAGAAGATCATCGCAAGAAAACCATGTCCACCCGCCACAGAACGATCCACGATCATATAGATCACAGTTACCGCTACTGCAGACAAGATTCCCCCAAGACTGCCTTCAATCGTTTTATTAGGAGAAACCGCAGGCATGAGCTTGCGTTTCCCAAACCGGCTTCCTACCAGATAAGCACCTGAATCTGTAGCCCAGACAATAAAGAGGGCTAACAAAACCTTATCAATACCAGCAATTCGCGCATCTACTAAGGAATGGAAGCCAAGTCCAACATAAAAGCTGGACGCAATGGGGTAAACCACATCTTCATAATTATAATTCTGAGCAAGAACAGTTGTCCCCATGAGAATCAAGACAACCAGACCATAGGCAATCATATTGCCATCTGCTGGAAGGTAAGGGAGGTAGTCCTCGATCGGCAAAGTCAGGACGAAGGCCGCTAACATGGCCAGCGCTCCTTCAAAAGTCGCTGTCTCAAGCCCCTTCATCTTGAGCAATTCATGAACCCCTAGCATGGCGATCAAGCCAATCACAATCTGGAAGAACACTCCTCCAACCATTACTGTTGGAATGAAAAAGAGCAGGGCAATTCCTCCAAAAATCACACGTTTTTGTAAATCTTTCGTCATCATCTTCTCCTAAACACCACCAAATCTCCGATGG
Source organism: Streptococcus parasanguinis (assembly GCF_001069785.1). GTDB lineage: Bacteria > Bacillota > Bacilli > Lactobacillales > Streptococcaceae > Streptococcus > Streptococcus parasanguinis_T. The sequence goes on along the minus strand of NZ_JVSR01000074.1, from coordinate 56,207 downwards.
CGATGGCTATATTCTACTATGGCACTTCGTAGTGCTTCCTCTCCAAAATCTGGCCACATCACATCTGTGAAATACAACTCACTATAAGCAGCCTGCCAAGGAAGGAAATTACTCAAACGGATCTCTCCGCTGGTACGGATAATCAAATCCGGATCCCTTAGGACGCGTGGCAAACTCTCGGTATAGAGAGAATCAGCGATCATCTCTTCTGTGATATCTTCTGGGCTAAACTTCGCATCCAAGACTTCTTGGGCGATCTGCTTCACGGCCTGGGTGATCTCAGCACGTCCACCATAATTGAGCGCGAAATTCAGGATCAAGCCTGTATTGAGATGGGTCATCGCTTCTGCTCTTTCCAAAGCCTCCAGCGTTTCTTTTGGTAATTTCTTGGTATCACCGATCATTTGAATCTTGACATTGTTGCGATGCAATTCGGGGACAAAACGATCATAAAATTCGACCGGCAAGTGCATGATGAACTTGACTTCATCTTCAGGGCGTGTCCAGTTTTCCGTAGAAAAGGCATAGACCGTCAAGACCTGTACCCCCATATTTTTTGCTGCAATGGTCACTTCTTGGAGAGCTTCCATCCCCGCCTTATGACCAAAGACACGCGGTTGCATCCGCTTTTTCGCCCAGCGACCATTGCCATCCATAATGATCCCAATGTGTTTCGGGACTTCTAAAGGTATCTCGATTTTTTCTTTTTTCTTAAAACGAAACATGTTTTTCTACCTATTTCAATATTTATCGCTTCATTATACCATAAATCCCCATAAAATAGGGACTCTGGCCTCTTTTTTGAACCAGCAGGACTTTCCTTCATCACATCGTCCTATTTGCCCACCAAAAAAGAGGCCCTTGCCTCTTCTTTAATGATTATTCTTCGATGGCTGAATCGGCATCTGAGCTAGCACCTTCTGTAGCAGTAGCTGAAATCCCTTCTGATACAGGAAGAACTGTTTTGATCGCTCCCAATTCAAAGGTCAGGTAGACACCATCAACATCCAAGACAACGGTCTTGCGGTCTGTGTCGACTTCATCGATGGTTCCGTACAAGCCACCAATCGTGATGACTTCATTTCCTTTTTGAAGTTTATTCAAACTTTCCATCCGTTTTTGGTACTGTTTCTTTTGGCTACGGCTCATGAAGTACATCAAACCGACCATAAGAACGAGCATAATTAGCAAACTTCCGCCTTGCATATGTTTCTCCTTTAATTTTCATATATGCTATACTATATCAAATTTCGCCCGTCTTTTCAAGTTTTCCCATCCTCTTCAAGCAAAATCAGGCTCCAGTCTCAGAGAGGAGGCAAGTTTTGATGAAAAAGAAAAAAACCACGAAAAGTGGGCTACTGACTAGTCAATCGTAATGCCATACTTTTCATGATTCTCATCATACCAATCAATCAAGGCCAAAGCCGTTTGATAGGTAATATTTTTGATTTTACTCGTTCCCTTCGTCAAAGTCGCCAAGCTCATTTTGCTGATGTTTGTTTCAGTTGCGACACGATAGCTCGTCAAGCGACCGTCAACCATCAGTTGAACAACGGCTTCCACTTTTCTGTATTCGGGAGTTGAGTAGATATCAATTGTATTGCTCATCTTACTTCCATTCCTCAAATTTTATTCTTGTATAGATTATATACTTATTTTCTTTATTTATTAATAATTTTGCTCAAATTGGATTAATTTCACTAATTATTGATGTTTTTCCACCCCAAATAGGAGGATTTTGGCCTTATACGGCGAATAATTTCCCCCAGGTGGGAAGAAAAAATAAAGACTGCTATATGATAGCAGCCTCTATTTTTCACAAACTAATTCGCCTTAGTCTGCTTGTTTATCAGTGTTTTCTTCCTTCTTTGTGTCTTTTTCTCTAATCACAAGGACACCATCTTCCATGTCTGCTTCGAGATGTTTGGCATCCAAGTTATCCAAGTGGAAGTCTGTGACTTTGTCACGGATTTGTTGTTCGACTACCCGACGAAGTGGACGAACACCCATCACTTCATCATAACCTTCTTCAGTCATATATTCTTTAGCTGCATCGCTCACTGCCAAGTCGATTTCTTTCTTAGAAAGGGTCTTATTGACATCTACCAACATCAAATCAACAATCTTAGAAAGGTCTTCCTTGCTCAAGTGTGAGAATTCAATGACAGCGTTGAAACGGTTCAAGAATTCTGGACGGAAGTAAGGTTTCAAACGATCCATGAGTTCTGGTTTATCCGCATCTTCTGTCAAGTTAGCTTCGTAACCAAATCCAGCGTTTGAAGTGGCGATAATCACAGTGTTCTTGAAGTTGACCGTGTTCCCTTGACCATCTGTCAAACGACCATCATCCAAGACTTGAAGGAGAAGGGTGATCACTTGAGGATCCGCCTTTTCAATTTCGTCAAGAAGGACGATAGAGTATGGGTTACGGCGAACACGTTCTGTCAAAGTATTGCTATTGTCATCATAACCAACATAACCAGCTGTTGTACCAATCAATTTAGAAACAGCTGTGCGGTCGCTGTATTCTGACATGTCCAAACGGATGATGGCATCTTTGGTACCGAACATATCAAGAGCCAATTGTTTAGCCAACTCAGTCTTACCGACACCAGTAGGACCTACAAAGAGGAAGCTACCGATTGGACGGTTCCCTTCGTCAAATCCTGCACGGTTCCGACGGATAGCACGTGCCACTGCTTCAACGGCTTTATCTTGACCGATAACCTTAGTTTGCAAACGGTGACCCATATCTTTCAACCGTTCGATATCAGTTGCACCCATTTGTGACACTGGAATACCCGTCATCCGTTCTACTGATTCAGCCACATCGTTGATTGTTGCTGTTACTTTATGGTCTTCTGTATGGTTTTCAATTTTCTTTTCAAGTTCTTCGATACGAACTTTTGCTTTCAAAGCTGCTTCGTAATCTTCTTTAGCCGCAGCTTCTTCTTGTTTGGTTTTTTCTTCTTCAATTTCATGTTCCACAGCGTGGACATCTGTTACCGGATGTTGAGCCGCCAAGTGAGCAGCTGTTACATCGACCAAGTCAATGGCCTTATCAGGCAAGCTACGTTGTGGAATGTATTGGATCGAATAATCAACCGCTGCTTTCAAGACTTCATCTGGCAAGATGACATTGTGGTGTTTTTCGTAAAGATCACGAATCCCTTGGAGAATCTTGAAAGTATCTTCAGCAGAAGGAGCATTGACCTTCACTTCGTTGAAACGACGAGCAAGAGCCGCATTCTTCAAGATAGTGTTACGGTATTCATCTTGAGTAGTTGCCCCAATGACTGTCAATTCCCCACGTGAAAGAGCAGGTTTGATGATATCCGCAAGACCTTTAGATCCTTGACCATCACCTGTGCTACCTGCACCAAGGATTTGATGGATTTCATCAAAGAAGAGAATGACATTTCCCATAGCTTTGACTTCTTGGATCAGATTTTGAATATTTTCTTCAAAGCTACCACGGTATTGCGTACCAGCTTCTAGACCAGAAATATCAATCGAGATGATTTCTTTGTTCTTGATAGCAGCTGGAACATCCCCGTTCACAATAGCTTGTGCCAAACCTTCTACAACTGCTGTTTTACCAACACCGGCATCCCCTACAAGAACAGGGTTGTTCTTGGTACGACGAGACAAGATTTCAGCCGTTTCTTGAATTTCTTTATTGCGTCCGATAACCGGATCCAGTTTTCCTTCACGTGCTTCTTCTGTCAAGTTGCGACCAAGTTTTGCAAGGATCCCATCTTGTTTCATTCCTTTACCTTGGTGGTGTTGCGCTTGCTCACTTCCTTCATTTGGAAGTTGACCAGTTTGGCGGTAGATAGCGAATTCTTCTGGTGTCACTTCACGACCATTAATCATGTAGCGACGGCTTTCAGAACGAAAACCACCCATGTTGCCCATTAGTTGATTGAAAAGATCATCCATATTGTTAAAGTTGTTGTTCATAGTTGTTACCTCTAATTTACATAATTTTAATTCGTTTTTGAAAATTAGCAGACCAATTGGCTGCTGTTTGGTTGTTTACATAATTTTAATTCATTTATTTAATAATAGCCCTACAGGCTAACAGTTTCTATTTTTCCTTTTATCAATTAGTTGTCTTAATTCTGGAAATAGCATATCACCATCTCCTTTCCACTATTGATCTTGTAAACCAGTAGGTTTTTCCAACCTCTTTTTGTTTACATAAATTATTATAACGCAGACTGATTTCTTTGTCAACACTTTTTTACATAATTTTTTAAATTTATTAAAAAAATCTGGAGTCACTCCAGATTCCATATTTAAATAGAAGTTCTTGGCTAGATAGATTTAAATTTACCAGCTTTTTCTTGAATAACCGTCTGTACATTTTTAGCAAATTGACCCACCATGGACTGATCCAGTTGCTTTCCAACTACCTGGACGTCTTCTTCGGCTACTGTTGCAATCGCAGTCAATCCATCATTGTAACGTTTCTCAACTCCTGCCTTGCAGGCCAATAAAATGGGCGCATAGACAACACGGATTAAATCTTTTTCAAGTTTCTTTCGGCTTTCGATGATCCTCATCTTATCTTTCATATCTAAATCAAAAAAATCTTTGACTGGACTATCACCCATACTTCCTCCTCTTCTATACTATGAAACTTTATCTTGTGCAAACTCCTCTTCCAGTTGGCGTCTATCTTTCCGGTAGGATTGCCATAAATTCTCTTCCTCGATTTCGATCTGTTTTAAGGCTACTTGTGCAGCTTCTCTAGCTTCGAGATCATACTCTTCGATACAGCGATGGAGGGACTCCCATCCACAATTGACATCAACCTCCTGCTCTTGTAAGAAGGAAGCTGCCATCGCAAACTCTTCTTCCAGCATCTGGGTGAAGAGCTGCTGTTTTCTTTCCACTAGGCAACGCTTTTCATCTAGCTCCAAACGCGCTTTTTGGAACTCTCTTTCCAAGTGATCTAGTTTCTTTTCCTTTTTTGAAAAAGTAGATGAAATTAATAAGCTAGTTGTTCCCACTGGTTCATTTCTCCTGCTATTTCTTGATCTTTTGCTTTTAAGAGCTCAATTCCTGCATTCACTTGCTCGTTTAAAGCATGGAATTCATTCGATAAGGACTGATATGTAGCCAAACGATTGTCAAACCTTTCTCTTACTTCAGTGACAATTGTTTGCTTTGTTGCACCAGCCTGTGCATAGGCCTCTTCTACTTCCACAAGATTGAGAATGAAGCCTTTCGGAACGGTCTGTAATACTTTCTCCAAAGCTTCTAAATCTGTATCCAGTTGTGCCTTAGATTTCTGAGCTTGCTCCAGCCCTTCATCCACTACTCGAATCAGCTCATCAGAAGCCAAGCGCGCCTGCAAAGCATCCAGATAGATCCGTTCACTTGAGCTCAGTCCACCACCTGTTTTTTGCAATTTATCCTTTAGGCGATAGTAAACCTTCATCCGCTCTTCAATGATTTCCTTGCGAGTGATGGCTTCCGTTCCCTTTTCAAGAACCAAATTCCCGTCCTTATCATAGATATAACCATGCATCATGTGCTGAAGGCCCGTATTTATCAAATTCTTAGTTTTGAGGTGCTTGACAATCCCACTGGATTCCTTGCTTCCAGAATCCTGATAGCCCAAGCTAACCAAATCTTTATGGTCAATGTGGTTGTAGATTTTGTACTTCAGCGAATCTATACGCACTTTTTGCTCAGGTGTTAAGATAGGATAGGCATTAGGGCCATTATATAGGTGTACGGTCCCAATATGAGAAGCTTCCTCTTCCGTCAAACAGGCAAGCGCATACTGAATATTCATAGAACCCAGAGAGTGACCGTATAGATCGATCTTGGCATTGGGGTATTTTCGGATCACCTCTTTCAAATGAGCTGCAGCATCTTTAAACTGCGGAGGCGGGAAAGTCCCGTTTTCATCATTGTATTTTTTTAAAAAAGCAGCTCCCACTAAAGCGGGAAATTTAACCTGTTCTTCGGCTGTCCTTTCTGCAAAAAAGCCGACCACATCTGATGCTTTTTCCTGTACGAAATTGCTGACAGGATTATCCAGCGCTTTTTTCATAAACCTACCTAAGGGTGTGGCCTCCGGAGGAAGATTAACAGAAGTAGGAATAATCGCATCTTCAAAAGCTTCTACAAAATTATTAAAACTATCCTTAGCCTTATCTCGCGCATAATTCTTCGCATATTCGGTTGCATACTCGCTCGCACCACCAGGGTTCAAAATATTGGAAGCTGCTGGCAAATCTGTCTTTACCCAATCCGTATATGTATCATGGAGTAATTTTTGTGTACTTATTTCAGTTTCAGATCCCTTCATCAAGACAGTCACGTCATGGATTTGGGCACGTTCTTCATCTGAAGCAGTATAGGGGACTGCATTTTGTTGCGCGCCTTGGCCATTATTAGTAAGAACGAAGACCTGCTCCTCATTGTCATTTACGTTATCATAAATATGGGCAACATTACCAATGTATTCGTCTTTCTTCGTCCCAATTTTAAACTTTCCATTTATTTTGACATCTTTTTCGTATTCAAGTAGAGCAGCTTTAACATTTTGTTGATCATTGAAATTTAAATTATTAGCCATTATCACTCCTTATCTAATAAATCACTTAACTCCTCTGTTTCCCCAAAATAGGTCTCTTCATATTTCCCTGTTGTAGCGTCCTCTTGTATAGTTGTGCTTAAAACTAATTTTTCATCATTATTTATAACTATTTTTACTAATAGCCCTCCCATCGGATTATAATCTAAATCATCTTTAGAAATTTTATATGATTTTATTTTTCCTTCTGGAGTAAGAGCTTTAGGATCTAATTTTTTCAACATATTTTCAATCGCCACTTTCATCTTCTTACTCTCTGCGATTTGAATCATTTCTTGTTTCTTGGCAGATTGTCCATTAAAAAAGCTACAGCCTCCTAAGCTCAGGCTAAATACTACCATTATCAACACAATAAATTTACTTTTTTTCATCTTCTTCCCATTCTTTCTTCAGGTTTCTTAGAATTTATTATACAAAATTCTATTCATACCTGAAATGTTACTTTTGTTAAAAAATGTTGCCAAATCGTTACAAGCACTAGCTATTGATGTAACATATTGGTTTTGATCCATAAATGTTTCTATTTAACTATATTAGATTAGGGGTGTTTACCTAAATGAGTTTATTTCCCAGCCTCTTCTGCTTCACTTAACAGATCACTTAATTTTGCTGAAATACCGTAACTACCTGCTTCGAACTGTCCTGAATCTTCCATTTGAACAGTCGTATCGATCGTTAACTTTTTATCGCCATTGATAACGAGATAGACATTCATCCCTCCCATTGGATTGTATTCCAATTCACCTTTTATCAGGGTATAGGAGTGAATGACTCCTTCTGAAGTGAAAGCTTTCGGATCGATACTGATTAACAAGTGTTTTATCGCTCGCTCCATTTTCGTGCTTTCTGCAATCTGAATCATTTCCCTTCTCTCAGCAGCTTTATCTGTAAAAAGACTGCAGCCTCCTAGAAACAAAGTCAGTAAGAATAGTAGCATTAATCGTTGTTTTTTATCAGTCATATGTTCCCTCTCACTTATATTATTCGTAATGATTTTTAAAAAATGACCCAATTTTTAAAAATTTTTTCCAGAACCTAAAAAACACACCCTTACTAGGTGTGTCTCTTGTTAAATCATGTATTCGACGCTATAAGTGGCATCGGATAGAATCCGTGAAAGGAATTGTTTGGTTCGTTCTTCTTTTGGACTGTTGAAGAATTCATGGGGTTCATTTTCTTCGATGATGTGTCCGCCATCCATAAAGATAACGTGGTTAGCCACATCACGCGCAAAGCCCATCTCATGGGTTACGACAACCATGGTCACTCCTTCTTGGGCCAATTGCTTCATGACATCTAGGACGTCACCGACCAACTCTGGGTCTAGCGCTGAAGTCGGCTCGTCCAGCAAGATCACATCTGGTTTCACTGCGATGGCACGCGCGATCCCGATCCGTTGCTGCTGACCCCCTGACAATTGAGAAGGATAGTAATCCTTGTAAGCGAGGAGACCAACTTTTTCAAGGGCTGATTCTGCCCGTTGGATGGCTTCTTCTTTTGGAATCTTACGGGCTACAACCAGGCCTTCTAAGATATTTTCAAGCGCTGTTTTGTTGGCAAAGAGATTGTAATGCTGGAAGACAAAAGCTGTCTTTTGGCGGATTTCTAGAATCTCTTTTTTGCTGAGTTTTGAGAGGTCATACTCTTTTCCACCTAGGGTGAGGTGTCCTGTATCTGCCTTTTCCAAGTGGTTAAGGCAGCGAAGGAAGGTTGTTTTTCCTGATCCAGATGGACCTAAAATAACGACGACATCCCCTTGGTTGACCTTGAGATTAACATCTACCAGGACCTGGTGGTCCTTAAATTTTTTCGATACGTGTTCTACTTCTAACATCTTCTTATTTCTCCTTCTTCTAAGCGAGTGTCAGGCGTTTTTCTAAGAGATTGAATCCCCATTGAATCACCCCACAAATGACAATATAAAGAATAAAAATCACTAGATAGGATTCAAAATATTGATAGCCATAAGAGGCTTCAACCTTGGCAATGGCGGTGATATCCTTGATGGTCATGACAAAGACAAGGGAGGTTCCTTTGACCAAGTTGATAACCAAGTTACACAAATTAGGAAGGGCTGAACGCAAGGCTTGTGGAAAAACAATGCGGATATAGGCTTGGCGATTAGTCAAACCAATGGCTTGCGCTGCTTCTAGCTGGCCCTTATCCACCGTCAGAATAGCTGACCGGAGAATTTCAGCCAGACTCCCTGTTGTCATCAAGCTAAAAATGATAAAGGCATAGTAAATGGGATTGATCTCAAAGACATTAAAGTGACTACCAATACTCTTAAAAAAGCTATTTAAGAGGCTGGGAAAGAGACTATAAAAGAAGAGAATCAAGAGAATCGGAGGCGTCGCGCGGATAAAGGCTAAGTAAATCACTGAGAAACTGCGAACCCCTTTGACCTTATAAATCTGACCGAGTGCCAAAAAGAGAGCTGGAAAAAAACTCAAGAGGATCGATACGACCATGATCAGAAGGGTCACTGGAACACCACCCAAGGTGGCTAGAAATGTTTTACTAATAAAATTGAAATCCATAAGCTACCTTTCTGTTACACTGAGTCGTTTCTCAAGGAGTTGAGCTGAGAGGGAGATGACAAGGGCAATTCCCCAGTAGATCACTGCTACAGCTGTATAGGTCTCGAGGGAATAATTCCCAAGATTGCGGCTGATCAAGTTATTTCCTGCTCCCATGATATCGATAAAGCCAATGGTATAAGCCAAAGCGGCGTCGCGCATGAGGTTTAAGATGGCAGTCGTCATATTTGGAAGAGCCACACGAAAGGCTTGGGGAAGGACAATCCGCCAAATGGTTTGAGCCGGCGTCAAGCCGATACTCAAGCCCGCTTCCATCTGACCTTTTGGAATGGCCAAATAGGCTGCCTTGAAAACCTCAGAGATCATAGCGGCAAAGAGAAGAAACATGGCAACAAGGACAAAGACAAACTTGGACCAGTGGTCAATGTCAATGCCCAACCACCAGTTCAAAAATTGGGGAAGTCCATAAAAGACCAAAAAGAGCAAGACAATCGGAGGGGTACAACGCAAGGTAAAGACATAACCTTTTGCCAGACCTGCTCCTACCTTATCTTCTGATACTTGTGCCCAGGTCAAAACCAAGCCAAATGCAGAACCGAGAACCGTCGTTAAAACCATCAAAGCAAGGGTCGCTGGCAGGGCTTGGACCAAGGTTGGAAGAAATGACCAGACCTTGGAAATGTCGTATGAGACCATGTTTCTTTTCCTTTCTGTATCCGTATAGAAATAAGGAAGCTGGGGCTATGCGCACCCAGTTCCATCTTATTTCTCTTTATCTACATAACTGAAGACATCTTCACCGAAATATTTTTTCGACAATTTAGCAAGTGTGCCATCTTTTTCTAATTCTTTGATGGCCTTGCTGTATTCTTCCGCAAATTTTTCGTTTTTCTTATCCTTATGGATCAATGGGTAAGTTGGAATTCCTTTGTAGGCAAACCAGCTCAGTTTGTCCGCATATTGGTGGTAAGAACCATCTTTATCTGTGACAGCTTTTTCAAAGGAAAGTTTGATGTCAAAGAAGGCATCGTAACGTCCTTCAAGAACCCAAGCATAAGCATCTGCGACTTTGAAAGATTCCGCAGCTGTTAATTCGATTTGTTGGTCCTTATGCTTTTCATTGTATTCTTTAATAACATTCCACTGCGCATTTTGTGGTGAAATTGGAACCAATTTTCCTTTTTCTTTAGCGAAGTCATCGATGTTCTTGTATTTATCCGCATCTTCTTTCCGTACGGTAAATCCGATGATACTTGCACCGATTGGTTCTTTTGGAATGATAAATTTCTTGGCACGTTCTTCGGTATACCAAGCTCCTTTGGTTCCGATATCGTATTTACCAGATTCTAGACCGATCAAGAGATCGTCATCACTTGTTCCAGTGTACTCAAACTTGTAGTCTGGTAGTTTTTCGTCAATGGCTTTGAGCACGGCTACTTCATAACCATCTGATTCCCCTTTTTCATCGACGAAATCGTAAGGCACATAGTTTTGAGTGTGGGCTACTTTCAAGGTTGTTACTTTATTAGATCCTGTTGATCCTTTACTTTCGTTTGCGTGGTTCAAGCTTCGACCAAGAATGGTTGCACCTGCAAGGGCAAGAACGGCCACCCCACCGATAATCCATGTTTTTTTACTCATACTCTGTTCTCCCTCTTTCTATTTTCCTTATTCTGCTGCAGCTTCACGAACCCATTCGATTCGTTCTTCATCAATGTCACTTGGGATGGTACAATCGGCACCAATGACCAAGCCTGTGGTTCCAGTTTCTGCGATGATGCGTTTGGTTTCTGCTTGGATCGCAGCCTTATCTCCTGTGTAAAGAAGTCCATTTTTTCCATTTTCAAAGCCACCAAGAACCGTGCGTCCACCGAAGATTTCGCGTCCTTCTGCTAGGCTGATTCCTTCTGGCCCGACTGCCCAGTTAATGACTTGGGCTGGGTAGTCTGTGAAGAGATGGATATCATTGCGAGCTCCTTCGTAGCCACAGATATGAAGAATGTTTACGCCCCCTGCTTCATTGGCTGTTTCTAAGACATGGAGTTCACTCGGTGCGATGACTTGTTTGTAAACTTCTTGGCTCACGCGCGCATCCTGGATACTTTGAACACTGAGGTAGATCCCGTCTGCCCCTGCTTCTTTGATGATTCGTTGGCTCAGACTTGCAATATCTTGGCCAATCGTATCCAATACTTTTTTAAGAGTTGCTGCATCTTGATCGATAAAGTTGGCGATCAAGTCATCTCCTCCTGAAACTTCTCCGACCAACCATTTGAAGTAGGTCACCGGAGCAAAGATATTGTAGATAGCCACAATGTCTTCTTCAAAACCGGCACGGATTTTTTTAACCAGCTCTACCTGCTCTGTGATCCATGGATGATCTGCTCCGAGTGGTTCAATCCCTACTAAGTCAGAGATATTTTCAAGGCCTTTGTGAATGGCTGGGTTTGGATAAGCAAAGTAACCATCACTCATGAGTTTGACAAAGTCTGGTTTGACCTTGTGAAGGAAGTTTTTATGGCCATTGAGGTTTTTTTCAATAATTTCCGGATTAGAAAATCCTTTCAACCATTCTTCTTCTGTTGTAAAATGATGCCAAAATCCAACTGGCACACGGTCAACTGCTTCTCCTTTGAAAGCTTTTAAGACTAATTCTCTTTTTGATGACATGTTCTTACCTCGTTCTATTCTTTTCTTGTTTGTTATCTTATCACTTCGATAATTGTTTGACTAATATATATTTTTTATCAAGCTCTTCATCTTTTTTTATCACTGATCTTCGAGAAGAAGAATTCCTGCTAGATCAGATGGGCGGATGAGGGAGAAACTATGAGCTGGAATCTTCTCCAGTCTTGCCATATCTGGATCTTTTTTTGCTTTCCCCTGACTACTTGCTAGAGCAGCTTTACTAAGCCCGAGAAGCAAAAACAAAACGGTTACCAGGATACACCATACATTGATCTTTTTCATCTCCCTCTCCTTTCTTCTTACAATACAGCTGCTTGACGTACCCAATCTAAGCGTTCCAATTGGAAATCATCTGGCACGGTACAGTCTGCTCCAAGGATCAAACCACGACTTCCGGCTTCTGCCACCAAGCGACGCGTTTCTTGCTCAATAGCTTCTCGTTCCCCTTGGTAGAGCAAACCTTTCTTGCCATTGACAAAGCCACCCAAAACGGCACGATCACCGAAAAGCTTGCGACCTGCGGCTAAGCTAAGGCCTTCATGATGGGTCGCCCAGTTAATGACTTGAGCTGGATAATCCTTGAAGAGTTCCACTTCATTGCTGGCCCCTTCAAAACCACAGATATGAAGGATATTGATGCCCCCAGCTTCATTGGCTGCTTCTAGGACAGCGATGTTGCTCGGTTCAATGAACTTGCGGTATTCTTCATCTGTCACACGCTCATCTTGGATCTGTTGGGTTGAGAAGTAAATCCCTTCAATACCTGCTTCTTGGATCAAGCGGCGACTTAAAGTAGCGATGTCTCCTGCAATCACGTCAAGGACATGAGCTAATGTTTCTGGATCTTCCTTGATAAAGTCTGCAATCACTTGGTCTCCACGGGATTGATCCGTACGGAACCAGCGTTTCAAATAAGAAATAGGCGAGAAGATATTGTAGAAAGAAGCAATCTCCTCATGGAAACGAGAACGAATCTCCTTGACCACTTCGATTTGTTTTTCAATCCAAGGATGATGCTCTCCAATCGGTTGAATATCCTTCAATTCTCGGATCGATTGGATCTCTCTCGAATAAAGAGCACTCGGATAGCGGAAGAAGCCATCGCTCATGATCTTGACAAAATCAGGTGAAATTTCTTCTACATACTGTTGGTGGCCCTTAATACTTTTTGCTACTACAGTCGGATTGTCTAGACCCAATTCTTTTTCTTCTTGGGTCACATAATGGAGCCAAAAACCTACAGGGATTCGCTCTACCGCTTCGCCTCGAATGGCCCGAAGAACCAATTCTTTTTTACTCATTCTGTGAATCCTCCTCAATATTTCTCCAACAGAAAGACTAACTGCTTTCCTTCTGGAATTTGTAACCATGATATCACCTCGAAAAGTAGCTGACTAATATATTTTCCCTATCAAGTCCTTAAAATTTCTTTATTAAGGAAGGCATCAAAAAAACGCAAGCCCTTGAAAATAGGGACCTGCGAGTATCTTTCTTTATTGCTTCATTTTAGAAGAAAAGGACCGCTTTGATCTTTTCTTGATCCGGTTATAGCAGAAAACTATACCCCTTCTTTTAAAGGAAAAAATGTCATATGTTGATGTGAAAAAGCCCTTCATATCAGCATTTCTTTCTTCCTATACATTTTACCATTCCCTGGATCGCCTTCTCCTCTTTCTTGTCAGGCAAGATTGAAAGGAGTATAATTTTTATAGAATAATTTTAAGGAGTGTACGGTTTATGAAAACAACAAAAACCACCTTTACCATCGTTTCTGCTCTTGCTTCTGTCATTTTACTGACAAGTTGTGGAAGCAACACCAACAAAACGCAAGAGACAAAAGCAAGCAGCACTAAAAATCAGGTGACAATGACCTATGATCAGCAGCGCTCACAAGAAAATACCATGTCTGTTCTCTGGTACCAAAAGGCAGCAGAAACCAAGGCTTTGTATTTACAAGGCTACAATGTCGCTACTGACCGTTTGAAAGAGATCCTCCAAACTCCTTCTGATAAGCCTTATTCCATCGTCTTGGATTTGGACGAAACTGTTTTAGACAACAGCCCTTACCAAGTTCAAAACGTCAAAGATGGTACAGCCTTCAATCCTAAAGATTGGGATGTTTGGGTGAAAAAAGCAGCCGCAAAAGCGGTGCCAGGTGCCAAAGATTTCCTTCAATATGCGGATCAAAACGGGGTTCAAATCTACTACATTTCTGACCGTACAAGCTCTCAAGTAGATGATACCATTAAGAACCTTGAAAAAGAAGGCATTCCTGTTCAAGGACGTGACCACCTCATGTTCTTAGAAGATGGCGTCAAATCAAAAGAAGGCCGTCGCCAAGCTGTGCAAGAAAAGACCAACCTTGTCTTGCTCTTCGGGGACAACCTGGTCGACTTTGCAGACTTCTCTAAGACCTCTGAAGCTGATCGCGACAAGAAATTGGACGAATTGCAAAAAGAATTTGGTGAAAAATTCATCATCTTCCCAAATCCAATGTATGGATCATGGGAATCTGCTGTCTACCAAGGTAAAAAACTAGATGCCAAGGGACAAACAGAAGAACGCCTCAAAGCCTTGCAAGGTTTTGAAAAATAAAGCAAACATCCTCGCTAGGAAAAACCTAACGAGGATGTTTTTTCTATATTAACAAATTTATTCAACTGTTACAGACTTAGCAAGGTTCCGTGGTTTGTCGATATCGAGTCCACGATGAAGGGTTGCAAAGTAGGCAATCAATTGGGTTGGCACCACCATTGAGATTGGAGAAAGGTAAGGGTGAACCGCTGTCAAGACCAAATCATCTGTCTCTTTAGCAACATTTTCTTCTGCAATGGTTAAGACATGAGCCCCACGTGCTGCCACTTCTTGGATGTTTCCACGTGTGTGGCTGGCTAGGACTGGATCAGACAAGAGGGCGATGACCGGTGTACCGTCTTCGATCAGAGCGATGGTACCGTGTTTCAACTCACCCGCAGCGAAGCCTTCACATTGGATGTAAGAAATTTCTTTTAGTTTCAGACTGGCTTCCATGGCAACGTAGTAATCTTGACCACGTCCGATATAGAAAGCATTGCGGGTTGTTTCCAACAAGCCACGAACTTTTTCATCGATGACTTCTTTTTCTGAAAGGGTTGATTCGATCGATTGGGCAACGATAGACAATTCGTGCACCAAATCAAATGCTTTGGCCTTCTCATTGCCATTGGCTTCCCCAACAGCTTTAGCAAGAAAGGCAAGGGCTGCGATTTGAGCCGTATAAGCCTTAGTAGAAGCTACCGCAATTTCAGGACCAGCATGGAGCAACATGGTCATGTCTGCTTCACGTGAAAGAGTTGAACCTGGAACATTGGTCACTGTCAAGCTTGGAATCCCCATTTCATTGGCCTTGACCAACACTTGGCGGCTATCGGCTGTTTCACCAGATTGGCTGATAAAGATGAAGAGTGGTTTCTTGCTGAGAAGTGGCATACCATACCCCCACTCAGATGAAATACCGAGTTCTACTGGGGTATCCGTCAACTCTTCCAACATTTTTTTAGACGCAAATCCAGCATGGTAAGAGGTACCAGCCGCAAGGATATAGATGCGGTCTGCTTCTTGAACAGCCTTGATAATAGCTGGGTCTACCACTACTTGACCAGATTCATCTGTATAGGCTTGGATCAACTTACGCATGACAGTTGGTTGCTCATCGATTTCCTTGAGCATGTAGTATGGGTAAGTCCCTTTTCCAATATCAGAAAGGTCAAGTTCAGCCGTATAGCTAGCCCGTTCTTTGACGTTTCCATCATAGTCTTGCACTTCAACGCTATCAGCCTTGACAATGACCAACTCTTGGTCATGGATTTCCATGTATTGGTTGGTTTCACGAATCATGGCCATGGCATCAGAGCAGACCATATTGTAACCATCTCCAAGACCGATCAAGAGTGGTGATTTATTTTTCGCTACATAGATGGTGCTTGGATCTTCCGCATCCATCAAAGCAAAAGCATAGGCCCCACGGATGATGTGGAGGGCTTTTTTGAAGGCTTCCAGCGTAGAAAAGCCATCTTCTTCAGCAAATTTTCCGATCAAGTGGGCGGCGATTTCTGTATCTGTTTGCCCCTTGAAATGGTGACCTGCTAGGTATTCTTCCTTGATTTCAAGGTAGTTTTCAATGACCCCATTGTGGACCAAAACAAAGCGACCTGTTTCAGAGCGGTGTGGGTGGGCATTGTCCTCAGTTGGTTTTCCGTGAGTGGCCCAGCGGGTATGTCCGATCCCAGCTGTCCCTTCAACACCTTCTGCCTTAGTTGACAATTCTGCAATGCGGCCAACTGCCTTTACCAATTGGCTCTTGCCTTCACTAGCCAGGAAAACACCCGCAGAGTCATAGCCTCGGTATTCGAGTTTTTCAAGTCCTTGAATCAAAATATCAGTAGCATTTGTATTTCCTACAACACCAACGATTCCGCACATAGTTTTTACGATATAGCCTTGCTATACTTTCCCCTTTACTTAGTCAAACGACCCATGGTCGATTTCTCAGTTACTTTAAAATTGGTCTAGTCTAATTTGGCCAAAAAGCAACCAGCGGAGTCAGTATACAATGCTTCTTCTAGTTTGTCAACTAGGAAATTCAAGAAAATTGGTCTAGTTAAGTTAGGGTTAAGATTAGAGGCAAAGTCGTTTGAGAAAATTTCCACTGTAAGAAAAATGCCTGAAACATATTTGTTTCAGACATTCGGAATGATTGAGAGGCAAACCGTTTGGGGAACTGTTTGACTCCAATCTTTAAAACGACAATGTGAGGAGGCTCAAATTGAACGGAACACAGGCTGCGGATTTTGATTTAGTCTTTAAATCCATTGACTTGGCTTAGTTCTTTAAACCAATGACCGGATTTTTTGAGGGTTCGTTTTTGACTTTCGAGGTCCAACTCAACTAAACCATAGCGGTTCTTGTAGCCATTGAGCCATGACCAGCAGTCAATAAAGGTCCAGATCAAATAGCCTTTACAGTTGGCACCATCTTGAATAGCCCGGTGGAGCTCACGAAGGTGGTCTTTGACAAAGTCAATCCGGTAGTCGTCTTGGATCACGCCATCCTTGCGGAATTTTTCCTCTCCTTCAACCCCCATTCCATTTTCTGTCAGGATCCACTCGATATTGCCATAGTTTTCCTTGATATTTTGGGCAATGTCATACAAGCCTTGCTCATAGATTTCCCAACCACGGTGGGGATTGATCTTGCGGCCTGGCATAACATAAGGTTCATAAAATTGTTCAAAGAGTAGGGGAGATGCTGGATTTGGAGCATAACGAGGAGCCGCCACACGGAGTGGTTGGTAATAGTTAACCCCTAGGTAATCCACCGTATTTTCCTCGATCAAGCGCAATTCAAAAGGATCATAATCCGGCAAGAGATCACGCTCCCGTAGGATCTCCACTAATTCTTCAGGATAATGACCAAGAACAGATGGATCTAAGAAGGATTTGGCTTGAAAGAGCTCGGCAATGCGCGCAGCTTTCACATCTTCTGGATGCTGGCTCCGAGGATAGGCCGGTGTTAGATTGAGCACAATCCCGATACGATAGTTAGGATCCACCTCGTGACAGGCCTTGACTGCTAGAGAGCTTGCCAACTGGGTGTGGTAGGCTACTTTAACTGCTGCTGCCGCGTCTACCTTATGAGGAAAATGGGCATCATAAAAATAACCAAACTCTACAGGGACAATGGGTTCATTAAAGGTGATCCACTGATCAACCAGATCCCCATAGGTCTTGAAACAAAAACGCGCATATTCTTGGTAAGCATAGGCCGTTTCTTTATTTTCCCAACCATCCCCTTGCTCTTGAAGAGCCATCGGTAAATCAAAATGATAGAGGTTGACCAAGAGGTGAATCCCTTTTTCTTTGATCTTTTCAAAGACACGGCGGTAGAAATCAACACCTGCTTGATTGATTTCCCCTCGTCCTTCTGGGAAAATACGTGACCACTGGATAGAGGTTCGAAAGGCGGTGTGCCCAGTTTCTAATAAGAGGTCCAGATCTTCTTCCCAGTGTTCATAAAAAGTCGATGTTTTCTCTGGTCCTTGCCCTTGATAAAAGCGGTTGGGCTCGATCCTATACCAGTAATCCCAGAGATTGTCTCCCTTTCCATCCTGGGCTAGACGTCCTTCTGTTTGAGGGCCCGAGGTCGAACTCCCCCATAAAAAATCCTTTGGAAATTGATACATGTCCTAATCCTCCTCATTCTACTAGCTCTATTGTAGCGCATCCTCCCCCAAAACCTAGGCACAATTTACAGTCTTTCTTACGCAGATTAAAGAAAAAGCCCCTTAGGAAAAATTCCTAAGGGAGCTGGTCCTCTTTACAATTGAGTCACGACATATTCAAAGAGCTTGCGATCTGCTGGACTCTTGTCAAAACGCAGTTCCGGATGCCACTGAACGCCGAGGAAACGACTCTCATCTGTGGATTGAACGGCTTCTATGATGTCATCTTTAGGATCCCGCGCGATCACTTCTAGGCCATCTGCCAAGTCTTTAATACTTTGATGATGGAAAGAATTGATGCGACTGGTCTTACCATAGATCTCTTGCAGGATCGTCTGATCCTTGGTCACCAACTCTTGGCTGGTGTACTGACCTGGATTGTCCTGCCAGTGATGTTCAATGTCTTGATACAGAGTTCCCCCTAGAGCGACATTATAGAGCTGGGTCCCACGGCAGACGGTAAAGATCGCTTTTTTAGCCGCACGCGCTTCTTCAATCAAGGCCAACTCAAAGAGATCGCGTTTCAAGAGGTAATCATCACTGTCGATGGTGATTTCTTCTCCGTAAAACTTGGGCAAGACATTTTGTCCACCGGTGATGATGAGCTTATCAATCATCGATATGTAGTCTTTGGCCAAGGCCGCATCTCCAATTGGCAAGATCAATGGAATCCCTCCTGCCTCTTTGACCGCTTCGACAAAACCAGTCGCCGCATAACTCATGTTCGCGTCTGGATCATCCGGGAAGGGTCTTTCATTTCCTGTAATTCCAATCACTGGTTGTTTTTTCATACTTTTTCCATATACTTTCATTCATTTTCAAGGCTTATTGTAACACAATTTTAAGCCAGACTCAATGGAGATTTTTTGAAGAGAAGGTCTATCCCTCTACCCCAAAAGCTTGCTGAAAGGATATAAAATTGCTTTCTATTAAAAAATTCTCAAGTGCAAAGACTTGAGAATGGTTTGTTAATTTTTTATCAACCCTTCTTTTACCAAAAAGTCACGCGCTACTTTAGCAGCAGGCTTGCCTTCTACTCCGACTTGGTAGTTCATCTGGCTCATCTGGGCTTCCGTAATTTTACCCGCCAACTTATTGAGAACAGCTTCTAATTCGGGATGTTTCTTAAGAAGAGCTTCTTTCATGAGGGGCGCCCCTTGATAAGGTGGGAAGAGTTGCTTGTCATCTTCAAGGACCACCAGGTCATAACGAGCCAGCTCGGCATCTGTTGAGTAGGCATCCGTTATTTGAATATCCCCAGACTGGATCGCCTGGTAGCGAAGGGCTGGCTCCATGGTGGAGACTTGTAAGTTGAGACCATAGATCTTCTGCAAGCCCTTGTTTCCGTCTTCGCGGTCGTTAAACTCAAGCGTAAAGCCTGCCTTGAGTTGTCCTTCCACCTTTTTCAAATCTGAAATGGTCTTGAGTCCATATTCTTGGGCAATTTTCTTAGGCACTGCTACAGCATAGGTATTTTGATAAGCCATAGGTTTGAGCAAGGCCAGGTCGTCTTGTCGCTTGATCCCATCTCGAGCAGCTTTGTAGACTGCTTCTGGATCATGACTGACTTGTGGTGCTGGCTTGAGGAGACTTTCGGTCACCGTACCTGTAAACTCTGGATAGATAGCGATATCCCCTTTTTTCAGGGCTTCATAGAGGAAGGTGGTCTTGCCAAAATTCGGTTTGACAGTCACTGTCATATCCGTATTTTTCTCGATCAAGATCTTATACATATTGGCTAGAATTTCAGGTTCTGGTCCTAACTTTCCAGCGATGACCAGGTTTTCTTTTTTCGGTTTGGGAAGAAGACTTGGCGTATAAGAAGCTCCTAATCCAATAACCATCACAGCAAAGGCTGCAAAGATGGTCCGTAATTTGGCCTTTTCCATCCATTTGAGAAGAAGGTTAAAGGCGATGGCCAAGAAGGCAGAAGATAGGGCACCGATCAAAATCAGACTGGCATTATTGCGGTCAATCCCCAGAAGGATAAAGGAACCAAGTCCCCCTGCTCCAATCAAGGCAGCTAGAGTAGCTGTGCCGATAATCATCACGGCTGCCGTCCGAATCCCAGACATGATAACAGGCATGGCCAAGGGAATCTCGAACTTCTTGAGTCGCTCCCACTTGGTCATCCCAAAGGCAATTCCTGCTTCTTCGAGGCTTGGATCTATCCCTTGCAAACCGGTGATGGTATTTTGAAGGATGGGGAAAATGGCATAGATGACGAGAGCTGTTAAGGCCGGAAGCGTCCCGATTCCCATGATGGGAATGAAGAGGCCCAAAAGAGCCATGGAAGGAATGGTCTGGAAGATCCCAGCTAACTGTAAGACCCAGTTGCTGGCTCTCTTGCGTGTACTTAAATAAATAGCTAATGGAACAGCCAGAAAAATCGCAAGAAGCAAGGTCAGTAATGACAGTTGCAAATGTTGCCCCAGTGCAGTGACCCAGTCGCCAAAGCGTTCTTGAAAGGTTGCAAGTAGTTTAGACATGGTGAGCACCTCCAAATAGATCTGCGACAAAGTCGTTGGCTGGCTGGGCAAGAATGGTCTCAGAATCCGCTACTTGTACAATCTCTCCTTCTTGCAGTACTGCAATCCGGTCGCCTAATTTTAAAGCCTCGTCCGTATCATGGGTAACGAAGATGGTGGTCATACCAAACTCTTTGTGCAATTTTTTAGTCAAAGCCTGCAACTGCTTACGGGAGATGGCATCCAAGGCTGAAAAAGGCTCGTCCATCAATAGAATCTTTGGTTCCCCAATGATAGCCCGCACAATACCAATCCGCTGTTGCTCGCCACCAGATAACTCGCTTGGTAAACGATGAGCATAATCTGCAGCAGGCAGGCCAACCTTGTTCAAGAGTTCCTCTGTTTTAGAAGCGATTTGCTCCTTGCTCCAACCCTTCATCTCAGGAATGAGAGCAATATTTTCCGCAACCGTCAAGTTAGGAAATAGGGCAATAGCTTGAAGGACATAGCCGGTGCTGAGACGTAACTCCCGTTCATCATAGTCCTTGATGCGTTTCCCATCCATATAGATATTGCCATCTGTCGGCTCCAAAAGGCGGTTCACCATCTTGATCATGGTGGTCTTACCAGATCCTGAAGGACCCACTAGCACCATGAATTCTCCATTTTCAATGCGGAGATTAACATCTTTTAAAATGTTTTTATCCGTGTAGCGCAAGGCTACATGTTTGTATTCAATCATAAATCATCCTCAAGCAACTGTCTTTCTTTCAAAACATCTATTAAACTCATAGCTGGACGTCCTAAGACTTTTTCGACATCTGTTGAAACCCCAGCTTGTTCCCCAACTTTGATAGCTGTATAGGTACTGACCCAAGCATCGTACTCCCAGTTTTGTGCTGGCCATTTTTTCCGTGACTCATAGGCCTCTTCTACCGATTCGTCTACATACGTGATGGCATTACCGCTCTCTTTTGAGAGAAGCGCTACGATTTCTTCCATAGAAAGATCCTCTGGTCCTGTTAGATTCAAGGTTTGATTTTCCCATTCCTTAGGGTTTAAGAGAATCTCTGCTGCGACCCTAGAAGTGTCCTTACGGGCAACAGCTGACACACGGCCCCTGCCAGCCGGACCACGAATTTCTCCATTTTCAAGAGCAATATCAATAAAGAAGTCCAAGTAAAAATTATCTCTTAGAAAAGTATAGGTGAACCCTAACTCCTTGATATAGGCTTCTGTCTGGGCATGATCACGAGACAAGGTAAAAGTTGCCTTCTCACCTGCCCCATAAAAGGAGGTATAAATGATATGTTGCACTCCAGCTAGCTTTGCGGCATCTAAAAAGTCCTTGTGCTCTTTGACACGCTCTGGATTTTCCCGGGCAGAGACCATCAACAAGGTATCGATACCCTTTAAGGCCTCAACCACCTCTGGAGTATTGGCATACACCATCTTACGAATTTTCGCAGACGCATAGACCTTTGCACGCTCTGGCCTTCTTGCCAGATGGATAGAAGCAATTCCTTTCTGATCTATGAGATCAGCTACATAAGAACCTAATTTTCCTGTTACACCTGTCATCCCAATCATAAGCATTTTCCCCTCTACTATAATTCACTCTCTTTAGCTTTTAGATTGTCAATAATACGCTCTTGATAGACTTCAAATTCTCGGATTTCTTGATCTGAAAAACCTTGATAAAAAATCTCACCCAGTTCTTTGCTGACACGGTCTCCAATTTCCTTTTGCGCCCAACCGAGGTCTGTCAAAGAGATATATTTTTTCCTTTTATCCTGCGTGCAAGGTTGAATCGTGACCAAGCCTTGTTCTTCCAATTTCTTAACCATACTGGTCAATGTATTATTGGCTAGACCCGTCGCAAGAGCGATATCTGTCGCAGTAGCGCACCCCAACTCTTGCTTCCACAAAATCGTTAAAATTTTCCCTTGTTCACTTCTGTATTGAGCATCTGGTTCCTTGCTCAAGAGTTTTTGAAAAAGTCGCCCGTTCAATAAGCGTATCTGTAAAGCTTGGTATCCCCCTTGCATCTTGTCCATTTTGTCTCCTTTTTATTTCTATATCGAAATATCAAATTCATTGTACCACTGCCTGTTACATCTGTCAACTATTTCGATATAGAAATAGTATTTTTTTGACAAGTGGCTCTTCAAAGGATTCTTGCACAGCTCCAAATGACCAGACTTTTTACTCCTTTTACACAAACTTCTTTGGAATACGGTCAAAAATTCGCTATAATAGTAACAAATGTTAAACTCCTTTTGTAACGACACTTGGTTTTACGATGTGGTAATCTGTTAACTATATGATAGAAAGATCGGAGTATTTGCGATGCATATCCCAGATAATTATTTGAGTCCTGCAAGTTGTGCCCTCTTAGCTGTAGCGGCTGCCCCTGCGATTGGCGTATCCATTGCCAAAGTCAAAGTTCAATTAAAGGAAAATAAAGAGTTGGCCCCTATGCTTGGCGTTGCAGCCTCTTTATCCTTCTTGTTAATGATGTTTAATGTTCCAGTTCCAGGGGGGACAACGGCACACGCTGTCGGTGGTGCTCTTCTGGCCATCCTGATTGGTCCCTATGCAGCTTCCCTTGCCTTATCTGTTGCCTTGATCCTCCAGGCCTTCTTATTTGGAGATGGAGGAATCTTAGCCCTTGGAGCCAATATCTTCAATATGGCCGTTGCCATGCCTTTTATCGGCTATGGGATTTACAGTTGGTTCCGCAAACACCATCATGAATCTCTTGGAGTGATCGTGGGGTCCTATGTCGCTATCAACGCCGCAGCTCTCTTAACAGGGATAGAACTTGGACTGCAACCTTTGATTGCATCCGAAGCTGGACAACCTCTCTACAATCCTTATGGATTAGAAGTCACGATTCCTGCCATGATGGCTGCCCATCTTGTGGTAGCTGGCTGGGTCGAAGCCTTCTTCACCTATGTGATTTACCGCTTTGTCAAACAAGTAGCCCCAGCTGAATTGTATACACCAAGTAGCAAAAATACGACTTCATTTGTCAAAAAAATCCGCTGGGTCCTCTTGGGGCTGATCGTTTTGAGCCCTCTCGGTCTCCTGGCAGATGGTACAGCTTTCGGAGAATGGTCTTCTGAAGAATTAGGATCCTTGCTCAAAGGGAAAGTTCCAGCTGGTATCAAAAATGGTTTTTCTTTTGAAGCCTTGTTCAGTGATTACACCATTCCTGGAACTAAAATTGCGATTGGCTATATTCTATCAGCCATTACAGCTGTTCTCATTTTCTATATCATTAGCAAAATGATTAGATCAATAAACGGAGCAAAAACTTCTCATGCGTAAACTTCCTGACTGGCTCCTTCAAGAGCAAGCGACTCTAGAAGCTTCAAAAAGCCATCACTATTTACAAATGAACCTTCACACATTGCGCCATTTTCTTGGCAAAATGAAACAAACGACACCCGCATTCAAGGCCAAAACTTCCTCTTGGATGCGGCTTGTTTACTTTTTAACCCTAGCCATTCTTATTACAACAGCCCACCATACGATCCAGCTCTGGATCCTCGGTATACTCTTACTACTTCACATTGCCATGCTGCCGGGAGAAACCCTTCTTCACCTGTTTAAAGTCCTCGTCAAGGTCCTTCTTTTCTCTGCCATTGTGATTTTACCGAGTATCTTATTTCAAGGATTTCAAAACGGTGGACTCTTTTTGTTGCGTGCGGGGGTCATTGTCCTCAATATTTCTCTCTTTTTAGCCACTACCACAAGCATCCAACTGGTGGAGGCCCTAAGGCAGTTGCATGTCCCAAAGACCTTTGTCCAGACCATTGATATTACGCTAAAATATAGTTATATTTTGGGAAAACACCTTCACCAACAAATTGAGTGTGTGCAACTTAGGACTGTTGGTCAAAAAGTGAGCCTCCATCTTTTTGGTTCTCTGCTAGGTCTCTTGTATCTCTCAACGAAGAACCATACCAAAGAGGTCTACGAGGCCATGTTGCTGAGAGGATATGGCATGGACAGGAAACAAAAAGAGCCCTTCTGTTGGAAAAAAGAAGATGGCCTTTTACTACTGGAATTAGTCTTCCTTATCGCCGTCACCACTCTACTCCGTTAGAAAGGATAGCCTATGATTACCATTCAAGATGGAAATTACCACTACACAGATGAGATTGGAATCCACGATATCCAACTACAGATCAAGCAAGGAGAAACGATCGCTTTGATGGGACCGAATGGAGCAGGAAAATCCACACTTTTCAAAATTCTAGTTGGACTTTTACCCCTGTCTTCTGGTCACTACCACTTTAAGGATTGGACGATAGATGACACTTTCTTAAAAGATCCCCATCGTGCTGGTCAGCTATTTCAACAAGTCGGGCTTATTTTTCAAAATAGCGATACGCAACTATTCAACACAAGCGTCTATGATGAACTCGCTTTTGGCCCACGTCAACTCGGCTTAGCTGCAGTTGAAATCGACCAACGCGTCAATGATACACTCGCTCTTTTAGAGATTGAACACCTGAGAGATCGCATTCCCTACCATCTCTCCGGAGGGGAGAAGAAGCTAGTCGCTATCGCCAGTGTCCTCACTATGAATCCTAGTCTCTTGCTATTTGATGAGCCCTTTAACGGCCTCTCCCCCAAATACCAAAAACTGATCGTCGACTTACTCCAAGATCTCAAAACAGCAGGAAAAACAATTGTGATTTCCTCCCACCATTTCGACCAAATCGCTCCGATTGTGGAACGGGTTCTGCTCTTTTCTGAAGAGCACACCATTACAGGCAGCTACGATCGAGCTGATTGGGAACATCATCCAGATATTCAACAATCGTTTTCGACATGTTAAAAAGCCTTGGTAGGATTCTTCCTACCGAAGCTTTTTTTGATGAAAGAGATAAGGGTTAATGTCCTTTATGCTTGTCTCTTCGTTTTTGCTGTTTGCGTTCGAATTTCTCTTGTTTGAGCAATTGCTTTTGGACACTAGATTGATGTTTTGAAATCTTTTTCCTTTCCTCATACTGCAACTGCAATAGTTCTTTCGACTTGGAAGAAATTTTCTTCTTTACTTGTTTCTTCACAGCTCGCTGTAATCGTTTAGGATTCTTGATTTTTACATGTTGCTTAACTGTAGCTTCTGGACTAAAAGATAAATGAGTAAACTGAGTCTGTAACATCTCTAGAATTTCATCATCTTTTGGCTCCTGACAAAATGTCACACGACAAACTTGATAAGTTTCTCGATACACTTGTTCGAACAAACCATGCCAAAATCCATCTTCAAAATAAACTGTCAATCCAATTGAAATTGTTTCCACGACAGCACCTCCTTAAATCTATCCCTAAGAATGGACAACCAAGGAGGAAGGTTACTGATAGGCTTGCCTACGTCTGGACTACCAACCAGAACTGTGTTTTTATCTTAGTTGGGACTATTATAGCATATAGCAATACAAAAAGTCCTCCAGAGCTGAACTCTGAAGGACTTTTAAATTTATTTCACAACAATATTAACAAGCTTATTAGGGACACTAATCACTTTCACGATTTCTTTGCCATCAATCTCTGCTTTGACTTTTTCGTCAGAGAGAGCAACTTCTTGCAATTCTTCGCGTGACAGGTCTTTTGCGACCATGAGTTTAGCACGGACTTTTCCTTTGATTTGAACGACGATTTCGATTTCGTCTTCAATCAATTTGCTTTCGTCCCATGTTGGCCAAGCCACATAAGAGATAGACTCGCCTGTTGCTGCCACTGTTTGCCAGAGTTCTTCTGCCAAGTGAGGTGCAAATGGAGCGATCAATTGGATAAAACCTTTGGCATAATCCACATAGAGTTTGTCTTCCTTATTCGCCGCATTGACAAATACCATGAGTTGAGCAATGGCTGTGTTGAATTTCATAGACTCGATTTGCTCTGTAACAGCCTTAACAGTTTCGTTGTAAACCTTGTCTAGAGCGCCATTGTTTTCCGCAACGATTTCTTTACTTGTGATCAAACGGTACACACGGTCAAGGAATTTACGGCTTCCTTCCAGACCTTCTTCAGACCAAGCGATGGAAGCATCGAGTGGTCCCATGAACATTTCATAGACACGAAGGGTATCCGCACCGTATTGTTCCACCACATCGTCTGGGTTGACCACGTTCTTGAGAGATTTCGACATCTTAGCTGGCGCTTGCTCCAACTCTTCTCCTGTTTCCACATGGAAGAAAGAACCGTCACGTTTTTCAACCTTGTCAGTTGCCACAAGAGCACCACGGTGGTCACGGTAGCTAGTTCCCAAGATCATTCCTTGGTTAAAGAGTTTTTGGAATGGCTCCTTAGTTGGAACGACACCTAAATCATAGAGGAATTTGTGCCAGAAACGAGCGTAAAGCAAGTGAAGCACGGCGTGTTCTGCACCACCCACGTAGATATCGACTGGCAACCATTGTTTGAGGAGGTCCTCATCGGCTAATTTCTCAGTGTTGTGTGGATCGATATAACGGAGGTAATACCAGCTTGAACCTGCCCATTGTGGCATGGTGTTGGTCTCACGACGACCTTTGACTCCATCCTCACGAGTCACTTCCAGCCAGTCTGTCAAGTTGGCCAATGGGCTTTCCCCAGTACCTGAAGGGCGGATGTCCTTGGTCACTGGCAAGACAAGTGGCAATTCACTTTCTGGAACAGCTGTTGAAGTTCCATCTTCCCAATGAATAATTGGGATTGGTTCACCCCAGTAACGTTGACGGCTAAAGAGCCAGTCGCGGAGACGGTAGGTAACCTTTTCTTGACCAAAGCCTTTTTCTTCTAGCCAAGACACGATTTTAGCAATCGCTTCTTCTTTGTTGAGACCGTTCAAGAAGTCAGAGTTGACGTGAAGTCCATCTTCTGTGTAGGCAGCCTCTTCAACGTTCCCACCTTCAAGTACTTCTACGATTGGAAGACCAAACTGTTTAGCAAATTCCCAGTCACGTTGGTCATGGGCAGGTACGGCCATAACAGCACCTGTTCCGTAGCTGGCAAGAACATAGTCCGCAATCCAGATTGGGATTTCTTTACCATTGACAGGGTTGACGGCATAAGCACCAGTCCAAACCCCTGTTTTTTCCTTAGCAAGGTCTGTACGAGCCAAGTCTGATTTAAGGCTAGCTTGGTGTTTGTAGTCAGATACAGCCTCAGCTTGTTCAGGTGTCGTGATAGCATCTACTAGTTCATGCTCAGGCGCTAAGACAGTGAAGGTCGCACCAAAAAGAGTATCTGGACGTGTCGTAAAGACGGTGAATTCCTTGTCTGTTCCTTTTACTTTAAAGGTGACATTGGCACCAGTTGATTTCCCAATCCAGTTGCGTTGCATGTCCTTGATAGACTCTGGCCAGTCAAGGTCATCCAAGTCCGCCAACAAACGTTCCGCATAGGCCGTGATTTTAAGCATCCATTGGCGCATTGGTTTGCGGACAACCGGATAGCCACCACGCTCAGATGTTCCATCTGGAAGAACTTCTTCGTTGGCGATAGCTGTTCCTAGTTCCTCAACCCAGTTGACTGGCACTTCCGCTTCATAGGCCAAGCCTTTTTCGTAAAGCTTAGTGAAGATCCATTGTGTCCACTTGTAGTAGTTCGGATCTGTCGTATTGACTTCACGGTCCCAGTCGTAAGAGAAGCCAAGCGCATTGATTTGGCGTTTGAAGTTAGCAATGTTTTCTGCTGTGAATTCCGCTGGGTCATTCCCTGTATCCATAGCGTATTGCTCTGCAGGCAAACCAAAGGCATCCCATCCCATTGGGTGAAGGACATTGTAGCCTTGGGCACGTTTGAAACGGCTGAGGATATCAGTCGCTGTGTAACCTTCTGGGTGTCCTACGTGAAGACCCGCTCCAGATGGATAAGGGAACATGTCCAATGCATAAAACTTAGGTTTTGAAGCATCTGTTCCTGTCTTAAAGGTGTGATGGTCAGCCCAGTATTTTTGCCACTTAGGCTCGATTTCTTTATGATCGTAAAAACTCATAGCGTCTCTCCAATTTTCGTGATGCTCCTATTATACCATTTTTAGGCGATTTTTAAAGGTTCAGACAAAGAAAAAGACAGGTCCCATATGGGACCTGTCTTTCCTGTTTTCTTCAAGAAAAGTCTATTTTACATGCTTTTCAAGTTCTTCTTGCGCTTTTTTATTGGATTTTTCTTTTTCTTTCTTCCATTGTTCACGCGCTTTGTCGTAGTCTTTTGCCGATACGACCTTGTCTTGAACTTCCAAATATTTATAGTTGAAGGATTGACCCTTGTGGCCTGTCCAAGCAAAGGCTGCAGAGTATGGCACAGTCTTACGGACGCCTGGAGAAGCCCCATCTGAATGGATCGGAATCAAGAGGGCACTATCGGTCAACCAAGCTTGAGCCGCAGCATATTTTTCGTAACGCTTGTTCACATCTGTGGTTTCTTTTTGAGCATCCTCAATCAACTGATCATATTCATCAAAACCAGCTGCTTTTGCGGCCGCATTATCCGTACCAGCATCGAATCCAAAGTAGGCATTGGCATTTTCGCCAGATTTACCACTAGTGATGTCGATGTAAGAAGATGGGTCCGTATAGTCTGGTCCCCAACCCAAGTTATTGTTCAAATCCCAGTCTTGTTGCGAAGCATTTTCAGCAAAGTAGGTGACCCGTTGAAGATCATCATCTGAGATCATTTTCAGATCAATAACAATATTTTCTGCTCCTAAAGTTGACTCGATCGACTGTTTGAAGGATTGGGCTTGTTTGATTCCTTCTGTATAAGTTGAAGAAGTTGGAAGGTCCAAATGAATTGGGAATTCAACTCCTTGAGCCTGCAAATCTGCCTTAGCTTTGGCAAACTCTTCTTTGGCCTTAGTTGGATTGTAGAGGGTATCTTTTCCATCTGCGACAGAGACCCCTTTCCATTCATCCCCATAAGCTTCCAAGTCTTTTTCTACTGCATCCCCAAATTGTTGGCCATTGATTTGAACAAAGTTTGGTGGCGTAAAGGTATTACGGATGACCTTATTGGCAGCAGCTTCCCCGTTCGCCTGAGCTACATATGCCTTACGGTTGAAGGCAAACATAATGGCTTGACGGAAGTCTTTATTTAAAATTGCTTTCTTAGTTGAAGTCTTTTGAGCATCTGTGGTCTTGGCTGTAATTTCATAAGACTGACGGTCAATGTTGAAGGAAAGGTTGTAGGTTGAGGAACCTTGGTCACTAAAGACGATATCGTCTTTGTGCTTCTTCTCTACACTCTTATAGTTAGAGCCACTTGGGAAGACACGGGCAACCGTATAGTCGCCTTTATCAAATCCACGGATCAAGGATTCTGAATCTTGTCCATCATAATAGGTCAACTTGACTTTACTGATCTTGACATTATCCGCATCCCAATATGTTGGGTTCTTTTCCAAGGTCGCAGAAGATTTAGAAGTGATGGACTTGATCAAATAAGGACCGCAGTAGAGGATACTAGATGGAGAAGTCCCTTGACCATAGTCATCTCCTTTAGATTTCAGGAATTCTTCGTTAACCGGCATCAAGATCCCCATCGTAGTCTTAGAATTCCAGAAACTTTCTGGTTGGCTCAAGGTATATTGGACTGTGTAATCGTCAATAGCTTTCACACCAACAGTTGAGAAATCAGATGTCTTCCCTGAAACATAATCATCCAAGCCTTTGACAGATTTTTGGACCAAGTAAATCGCTTGTGATTTCTTGTCTGCCGCGTGTTTGAGGCCTGTGACAAAGTCTTGGGCTTTGACTTCTCCATATTCTTCCCCTTCAGAAGTCATCCATTTGACCCCTTTACGGAGTTTATAAGTATAGGTCAAGCCATCCTTGGAAACAGTCCAGTCTTTAGCAAGCGATGGGATCAAATTCCCATACTTGTCCACTTCCAACAAGCCATCTATCGCATTTCCTGTAAACTCGGAAGTCGATTTTTTATTAGAAATCGAATAGTCGAGTGTATCCGGATCCTGGGTATAGACATAGCTAAATGTCTGACCACCAGAGCTACTAGATTTTCCTCCTGAGCAGGCTGCCAGTACACCAGCTGATAAAAGCAGAGCGCTGGTAGCTAAGAGTACCTTCCCTTTGTTCATATAAATCACCTCATTGTAAAAAATGTTATACTCAATTTAAATTATAGCACTTTCTAGGGAAATGTAAACGCTTTTACTGCGAAATTATTCTATTTTTTCTTTATTTTTTCAATTTCTACTTTTTCTAGAATTTTTTCAAGTTGAATCTCTGGCCTGTATGATATAATGGAATCTATGAATTATGTGAGACATTTACACAAACGACTAAAACACAGCCTCTTGTCCCTCCTTGTAGGAGTCTTGACATTAGGCCCTATTTCCACTGCCTTTGCGGACGACATCTACCAGCAAGAAGATGTCATGAAAATCGCAGCTGATGCTGGACTGGTATTGGATGATTTTTACAAGCCTAAGGCTGACATCGTCATCGACGCCAATACTGGAGCTATATTGTACGGAGACAATATCGACACGGTCCGGGACTCAGGAAGCATGGCCAAACTCATGAGTGCCTATGTAGTCTTTCGGGCCCTCAAAGAAGGCAAGATCAAATATGATACCGTGGTTACAGCAACAGAGGCAGACCAAGCCATCTCGGAAAACAATCTGTTAAGTAACTCACCTATTGTAGCTGGTGTTGACTACAAAGTATCTGAATTGATCAAGATGCTCTTTGTTCCATCTTCCAGTGCGGCCGTGATTATGCTGGCCAACGCCGTTACTGACAATGATCCCGATAAGTTTTTGGACTTAATGAATCAGTACGCACAAGAAATGGGGATGAGCCATACCAAATGGCACAATCCAAATGGGGCGATGATTTCGGTCCTTCAGGGCTACTACAATCCTCAGCGCTACGACGTCAATGCCAATAACGAAATCACAGCGCGGGACATGTCTATTCTGGCTTATCACATCGTAAACGACCTGCCAGAAATGTTGGAATACACCAAGCAAGCTCATACTACGATCATGGAAGGAACCCCTTACGAGCAAAGCTACGATAATTACAACACTTCCCTCGAAGGTGGAAAATTCGCCCTTAAAGGAACAGATGGACTCAAAACTGGATCCAGCCCGACTGCTGACTACAACTACACCGCGACAACCAAGCGGGGTAAACAGCGGATTATCGAAGTGATTTTGGGGGTTGGGAACTACGATGTCGAGATCGCCGAAAGCTACCGCAATCAAATCGGGAATACCTTGGCTGAGAAAATGTTCGCAGACTACCAGTATAAAAAAATCCTCTCTGCAGGCGATCATACCATCGACGGGAAGACAATTCACTTGAAGCAAGACTTCTATGCGACCGTTAAGAAGGGGACGAAGCCAGCGCTAAAACTAGAAAATAACCGCCTAGTCGTCCAGAACGGCTTGCAACAGGTATCTCCAAGCATTAAACCGGGAGTGGCCGTCAGTGAGTCTAAAGCAACGACCTCTAGCAGTAAAAGCAAGGGACTCGATGTTATGTGGCTCTTCTGCTTCTTGCCTGCCGGAATTTTATACCTGATCTTTAAACAAACCGATCCAAAAAGAAGAAAATAATGGTACCACATTCTAAAAAAGAGTCGAGACAGAAAAACTGTCCCGACTCTTTTTTAGTCACATTTTATAACTCAGATAAGGTTACTATGGGAGTATGGCTGTCTATATGTTCAACAGCCTCTATTAATGAACTAATCTCTTTCTTTCTCGAATCGAGACTACTTCCTTTGATCAACGAAACTAGTTCCGCGAAATTGAACTCGCCCTAAAAGCGTCGAGAAAAAGAGAGATTGACTGGTGGGTATGGCCCACATGGTCAATCTCCTATTTTCTTCTCGCTTTTTTTACGGGCTTAGTATCTTGATTTACCAAATGATCACACGGTCTTCTGGTGCGCGCCACATGCCGTCGCCTTCTTTGACATCAAAGGTTTCAAAGAATTCATCAAAGTTTGGTAACTGAACATTGGTACGGAGTTTTCCTGGTGCGTGGACATCGACACTTGCGAGAAGTTGCATGTACTCTGTCCGGGCTTTCATGCGCCAGATGCGGGCAAAGTTGGTGAAGAATTCTTCTGCTGAGAAATCCTCCTCTTTCTTAGCCGCTTCAAGGGCTGCAGCGATTCCTCCGAGGTCTGCCACGTTTTCAGAAACGGTCAATTTCCCGTTAATCTTGGCACCGTAAGAATCTTGGCCTTCGAACTGATCGATGACTTTTTGAGTCCGAGCGGTAAAGGCTTCGTAATCTTCTGGTTTCCACCAGTCTTTCAAGCTACCGTTCTCGTCAAAGGATGCTCCATTGGTGTCAAAGGCGTGGGAGATTTCATGGGCAATGACTGCACCGATTCCGCCGTAGTTGGCTGATGATGATTGGTGAAGGTCATAGAAAGGTGCTTGTAAAATCGCTGCTGGGAAGACGATTTGGTTTTGTTGCGGATCATAGTAGGCATTGACCAGGTGGGCTGGCATGTGCCATTCGCTTCGATCAACCGGTTGGTTCCACTTGCTCCAAGTATGGGCAATGGAAATTTCGTAAAGGGCTTGAGCATTTTCAACCAAGGTCTTGCTTTCGTCGATGATCTTTTTGGCGTATGTTTCTGGTAATTTTTCAGGGTAGCCGATATGTGGTGTGATGACATTGAGTTTGACAATGGCTTTTTCACGAGTTTCAGGAGCGAGCCAGTCTGCTTTTTCTAAGCGCTCCTTATAGACGTCAATCATGGTCGCTACTTTATGCTCTACGTCTGCTTTTGCTTCTGGTGAGAATTTTTCTCCCGCATACCAGAGTCCAAGTGCTTGGCTATAAGGTCCTTCTGCCAAGGCCAGAGCGGCTTTTTCTTTCGGACGTGCTTCTGGAATCCCCGTGATGATCCGTCCATATTCACCAGACAAGACACGGATTTCTTCCGTCAAGAAAGACGTCCAATCTAAAGCTGCACCAAGTTTCAATTTGGCATGAATGGTTTCCCAGTTGGCTGCCGAGTAGTATTTTGGTGCGAATTCCTTCCAGAAACGCTCTTCTGGCACGATGATTTTATCTGGTGTTTGTCCGATCACTTCAGTAAAGAAGGCATCGAGTGGCAATTCTGGGACCAAGGCCTTGAAATCTGCCCACTCATAAGGATGATAGAGTTTGTTGTACTCTGATCTTTCTTCATTTGACAAAACATATTTGGCCAATTCTGCATCCGCCGCAATGACCTTATCCAGGATATCCTTGATTTCTGCCTCTGAGAATTCAAATTTAGGTAAGAGTTTTTCCATCATTTGGCGCCAGATAGCCAGTAATTCTGGGCCTTTTTCGTTGCCTTCTTCATAATAGGTTGTATCTGGCAAGATGAGAGCAAGAGACTCTCCCCACAAGACATTCATTTGGGCATTCATAAAGTCTGGTGACACGCTAAATGGCATGAGATTTGGTTTGCCAGCTAGTTCATAGGTGCCTAACTTGCTGGTATAGTCTTCAAAAGAAGACAAGGCCTTGATTTCATTGATCAAGGGCATGACTGGTGCTACACCAGCTGCTTCTCGCGCATCAAAATCTGCCACCATTTTATGGTATTTGACAAAGTTTTGCAGAATGCTGTCTTCAGGCAGCTCTTCTCCCCGTTGCCATTTCCCAGTGATATCCAACATCAAGTTTTCGATGTCTCGATCTAAGTCCATAAAACCACCAGTTGACGGTTTGTCATCAGGAATCACAGCTGTCTCAGCCCATTCCCCATTGACGTAATCATAAAAATCATCTTGTAAACGTACCATGATCTTCTCGCTTTCATTCTTTTCTATTAACCTTATCAAAAATAGGAACTTTTTTCAATGATTACAAGTAAGTTAATCTAAATTATTTTAAAAATTAACTTGACTTAATTTTTTTATTTATGTATATTAATGGTAAAGGAGCAAAATCATGATTCAAATTGAACATCTAAGTGTTGCTTATCAGCAAACACTAGCCTTGGAGGATCTTTCCCTCACCATCCAGGGGCCAACCATCCTAGGAATTCTTGGCCCCAACGGAGCTGGAAAATCAACCCTGATCAAGGCTATGCTAGGACTTCTCCCTCATTCGGGAAAAGTCCTGCTCGATCAAAAAGATCTCGGCCAAGTTCTTCAACGAGTGGCCTACGTCGAACAAAAGACAGCTATTGATTTCCACTTCCCCATCACGGTGCGAGAGTGTGTCTCACTGGGCCTCTACCCCCATCTTTCTATTTTCAAGAGAAAAAGCAAAGAGGATCTCCAAAAGGTGGAAGATGCCCTAAAACTTGTCAATCTCCTTGATCTAGCGGATCGCCAGATTGGCCAGCTTTCAGGAGGGCAATTCCAACGGGTTCTAATCGCCCGCTGCTTGGTCCAAGAAGCAGATGTCATCTTTTTGGATGAGCCCTTCGCTGGAATTGACTCCGTTAGCGAAGACATCATCATGCAGACACTCCAAACCCTGAAAAAGGAAGGCAAGACCATCCTGATCGTCCATCACGATCTCAGCAAGGTTCCAGCTTATTTTGATCAAGTTCTGCTTCTTCATCGCAAGCTGATTGCCTTCGGAAAAACGGAGGAAACCTTTACCAAAGAGAATCTGCATGCAGCCTACGGGCATGAACTCTTTATAGGAGGTGAAATCAGATGATTGCAGAATTTATCAATGGATTACAACAATTTCATTTCCTCCAAAACGCTCTCATTACAGCTATTGCCATTGGGATCGTCGCCGGTGCGGTCGGATGCTTCATTATTTTGCGAGGCATGTCTCTCATGGGAGATGCTATCTCGCACGCAGTCCTTCCAGGGGTGGCCCTGTCCTTTATCCTTGGTATCAATTTCTTTATTGGCGCCATTGTCTTTGGGCTTCTAGCTTCCATCCTTATCACCTATATCAAGAGCAACTCCATCATCAAGAGCGACACAGCGATAGGGATTACCTTTTCTTCTTTCCTCGCCTTAGGAGTCATCCTGATTGGAGTCGCAAAAAGTTCCACCGACCTTTTCCACATCCTCTTTGGGAATATCTTGGCCGTGCAAGACCAGGATATGTGGATGACCATCGGTATTGGGGTGGCGGTCTTGCTGGTGATTGTCCTGCTTTTTCGCCCCTTGCTGCTCACTTCATTTGATCCGGTTTTGGCTCAATCCATGGGCGTCCGGGTCAAGGTCTACCACTACCTCCTTATGGTGCTCTTGACCTTGGTTTCTGTTACTGCTATGCAAAGTGTCGGAACCATTCTCATCGTCGCCATGCTTATTACACCCGCTGCGACGGCTTATCTCTATGCCAATAGCCTCTGGTCCATGATGCTCTTGTCCTCTAGCTTAGGTGCTCTTGCATCCATTTTGGGACTCTTTATTGGTTATAGCTTAAACATCGCCGTCGGGTCTTGTATTGTCCTCACTTCTGCCGTCTTCTTTCTCATCAGCTTCTTTATAGCTCCTAAGCAAAGAAAGAACAGGCACGCTCTTTCATCTCATTAAAGGAGAAACACATGAAAAAAATCGCTTCTTTCCTCGCCCTCTTTGTGGCGCTCTTATTTGGCCTTCTAGCCTGTAGCAAGGGGGCTTCTTCTGGAGCTTCTGGCAAATTGAAAGTGGTCACCACCAACTCCATCCTCGCAGATATCACCAAAAATATCGCCGGGGACAAAATCGAGCTCCACAGTATTGTCCCTGTCGGTCAAGATCCCCACGAATACGAACCGCTCCCAGAAGATGTCAAAAAAACTTCACAAGCAGACCTGATTTTCTACAACGGCATCAACCTCGAAACCGGTGGCAATGCTTGGTTTACCAAGTTGGTCAAAAATGCCAATAAAGTAGAAAACAAGGATTATTTCGCAGTGAGCGAGGGAGTCGACGTCATCTACCTAGAAGGCCAAAACCAAGCTGGAAAAGAAGACCCTCACGCTTGGCTCAATCTCGAAAACGGGATCATCTACGCTAAAAACATTGCCAAACAATTGATCGCCAAAGATCCGAAAAACAAGGACTTCTACGAAAAGAATCTAGCTGCTTATACTGAAAAACTCAGTAAGCTCGACCAAGAAGCCAAGCAAGCATTCAATAACATCCCAGCAGACAAGAAGATGATCGTAACCAGCGAAGGTTGCTTCAAGTACTTCTCCAAAGCCTATGGCGTCCCATCTGCCTATATCTGGGAAATCAATACGGAAGAAGAAGGCACACCTGACCAAATCAAAACGCTGGTAGAAAAGCTCCGTCAAACCAAGGTGCCTGCCCTCTTTGTTGAATCCAGTGTCGATGAACGTCCTATGAAAACTGTGTCTAAAGATACCGACATCCCAATCTATGCAAAGATCTTCACTGATTCCATTGCCAAAGAAGGAGAAAAGGGCGATAGCTACTACAGCATGATGAAGTGGAACTTAGACAAGATCGCAGAAGGTTTGAGTCAGTAGCCCCTTCAGATTTCTAAACAAATCAGTGGCCCCTCCTCCGGTATTGCGGTACAATAAAAACAAAAAAAGGAGTCTTTTTATGGCAACATTTTTAGGAAACCCTGTTACCTTTACCGGATCTCAACTTCAAGTAGGGGAAATGGCTCATGATTTTTCATTGATCACTCCAGCTCTTGAAAAGAAATCTTTAGCTGATTTTGCTGGCAAGAAAAAAGTCCTCAGCATCATCCCATCCATCGACACAGGGATTTGTTCGATGCAAACACGTCACTTCAACAAGACCTTGTCGGACTTGGACGACACTGTCGTCTTGACGGTCTCTGTCGACCTTCCTTTTGCTCAAGGTAAATGGTGCGCTGCTGAAGGACTCGACAATGCTATCATGCTCTCAGACTACTACGACCATTCCTTCGGGAAGGCTTATGGCCTCTTGATCAATGAATGGCACTTGCTTGCGCGCGCTGTCTTGGTCTTAGATGCAGACAACAAGGTGACTTACGTTGAGTACCTAGACAACATCAACAGCGAACCCAATTATGACGCTGCAATCGAAGCTGTCAAAGCACTTGGATAAACATAAAAAGAGGTCTGCGACCTCTTTTCTATATCTACAAAATCTGTTCAGAACCTTTCCTTTAGTGAGTACGGACGTCAGCGAACTTCTAGGAAGTTCCATGACTTAGTTTTGAACCTAACGTTTCAAAACTCCCGAGTACTTGAAACAACCATGTTTCAAGCACTTTTCTCACAGCGGAAAGGCCCATCACCTGATAGATCAGCTCTAAGAACTTAACTGTTTTAACTTCTTTTAAGAATCTCTTAGGCTATTTTATGTAAAATAACAGTTCTATCGTTGCTATAAAATCCGATGGAGCCCATTTTGGAGGAGGACCCGCCAGCGTAAGCGAGGGATGCCTTGTAGGAAGCTTCGCACGCGCTTTGCCACTTGTTGCTTATAGCTCTTACCTCCCTGTGCAAAAACTCCTTTTCGACTCCAATAACCTTGCTCTCCTCGGTCATTCTTCGGAGCTAGATAGCGAACACCTTGCTGATAGAGGACCTGCTTGCGAAAGGCTGGGTCCCACGCTTTGACGGGGTCAATATCTAAGTCCTTATGGGTCCGGCCCCTAGCCAACCCGTAGTTAAAACTGGCACCATTGACAATGCCATTTTCAGAAACTTCTACTGGATCGACTTCATTGAGGAAATGCCCAGCTTGATCGAGGATATACTCCGTATGAAAATTTAACAAGACCTTGAAATTAACTTGTTGGGAGGCCCCTGATGGATAATGAAGGTGACCATCTGGCCTTAGGGAGACCTTGTTATGAAGACGAGCAGCCGCATAAGCATCCACCGTGACCGCTCTAGCCTCCTGTAGGTAAGCTTGTAAGGCCTCCTCGTCAGTCTGTCCAGTTCTGGCCTCATGCGTCCGAATCCATTGTGCCTGGTAACTTGAAAGTAGGTAGCGCAACTGGTGAACCTGGCGTTTCAAGAGCTGGTCTCCCGACTGATCTGCTAAGGGATCCTTTTCAAAGGCCACCTGCACGACGCGTGAAAAAGCCTTCCAAAAGTCGGAACCTGGTGGACAATCGGGACCCATCCTACTCAGAAGAAAGGCTGTTTCTTCACAAGTTCCAGACAAGTCACTCGGCATGAGGAGAATTTTCATGACGCCCCTCAGCAAGTCTTGGGCAGCAGTTTCCGTTAGATCCTTGATCTCTTGAAACCACATGTTTTGAAACAGAGGACTGGCAAAGAAAAAGACAGACTGATATTGTTCTTGGTAGGCTTGTGGATCTTTGTATCCCTGCAAGTGCTTCTCTAGATAGGCTAAACTATTTTCTCTCCAGCCTAGTCTCGCTAATTCCCGTCTGTTCATGATGCCGTCCTTTCTATGATTCTATACTACCATCTTTTGGAGCTTGAGACAATTCTCATTACTCCACTAGCGTTTTTGAGGATTTTTTTGATATACTAGAAGTGAGCGAAGAAAAGAGGAAAGCATGACACCAAACAAAGAAGATTACCTCAAGTGTATTTATGAAATTGGCACAGAAGTAGAAAAAATCAGTAATAAGGAAATCGCTAGTCGCATGCAGGTCTCTCCACCCGCTGTGACTGAGATGATTAAGCGGATGGTCTATGAGGGTCTCCTAGTGAAAGATAAAACCCATGGCTATCTACTAACAGATCTGGGCTCGCAATTGGTCTCTGATCTCTACCGCAAGCACCGCTTGATCGAAGTATTTCTGCTGGAAAAACTTGGCTACACAACTGAAGAAGTCCATGAAGAGGCAGAAGTTCTCGAGCATACTGTTTCTGAACATTTCATCGACCGGCTGGATCACATGCTTGGAAACCCTAAAACTTGCCCTCACGGTGGGACAATTCCAAAGAAAGGCGAAAGGCTTGTAGAAGCCTACCAAGACCGTCTCAGCGAAACAACTGAGCCTGGTCTGTATATTCTGCAAAGGGTCTATGACACCTATGAATTGTTAAAATTCTTAGACCAGATTCATCTCCAAATCGGCGATACCATCGCGTTTCAACGGTACGATGACTACACAGGGCTCTATCACTTCGTTATCCATGGACAAGAAATTTCTATCAACCAAGTGATCGCCCAACAACTCTATATCGAAAAACATGCAGTCTAATCCGACTGCATGTTTTCTTATTTATGGATTTTTTGTATCTAGCAAAATCGTCACTGGACCATCATTGATCAATTCAATCGCCATATCGGCTCCAAAGATCCCTCGTTTGACAGGGACTTCTTTTTCTAATTGATCATTAAAGGCATCATATAACTGACTGGCCATATCTGGCTTGGCAGCCCCTATAAAAGCAGGACGGTTGCCTTTTTTTGTCTCCGCAAAGAGGGTAAATTGAGAGATCGACAAGATTTCTCCTTGAATATCTTTGACCGAAAGATTCATCTTATCTTCCTCATCTGAGAAAATACGCATCTGCGATACCTTGCGGACCGCATACTCCAAATCCTTCTGGTCATCCTCAGGCCCTACTCCCACTAAGAGCAGCAAGCCTTGCTGGATCGCATTGTAGACTTGACCATCAATGGAAACCGAGGCACTCTTGACCCGTTGAATCACTAATTTCATTTTATTATCCTATTTTATAAATCTATTGAGCATTCACTGCTACCCTTGAAAGAACATCAACCACAGACAAGGCAGTGAGACGCAGGCACACTATCTAAAAATCAAAGGCTGTTCAGTTGCTTTTAGAGTAAGGCAACGAAACGAAGCAATAAAAGAGTTCTAAGCACGTCCTAGCCTCTTCAAAGAAAATCGACATCAGACAAGGCAGTGAGACGCAGGCACACAATCTGAAAAGTAAAGGCTGTTCAGTTGCTTTTAGTGCGAGGCAGCGAGACGAAGACAGTACTGTAGTACGGCGAGACGAGCTAACGAAGCAATAAAAGAGTTCTGAGCACGTCCTAGCTTCTTCAAAGAAAATCGACATCAGACAAGGCAGTGAGACGCAGGCATAACTGTAGTAAGGCCAGTCGAAACTAACGCAGTATGAAGTCGATTTTCGCAGAAGACTAGCCGTTGGTACGCTTAACAGAGTACACCTCCGGCACACTCTTAATCTTATCCACAACTGTTGTCAACATAGACAGGTTTGGAATTCCAAAGGAAATGTGGATATTGGCAAATTTCATGTCTTTGGTTGGTTGGGCATTGACGGTTGAGACCATCTTAGCTGTATTGGAGAGGACTTGGAGTACATCGTTAAGAAGTCCGGCACGGTTGAGTCCGTAAATATCGATGTGGGCGATATAATCTTTGGTCGTGTTGTTATCTTCCCATTCTACATCAATCAAGCGTTGCTCGTAGTTGTCTTGAGCACGAAGATTCATACAGTCTCGGCGGTGAATGGCGACCCCACGCCCTTTGGTAATGTAGCCGACAATTTCATCGCCTGGAACTGGGTTACAGCACTTAGCAATCCGAATCAAGAGGCCAGAAGCTCCTTGGATAACCACGCCACCTTCATGACGGACCTTCAAGGTATCTTTTTTATTTTCAACCTTGACCTCGCCACCTTTGACCAGCTCTTCTGCTTCTGCGCGTGCCTTAGCCCGCTCTTCTTCGCGACGCTCTTCTTCCGTCAAACGGTTAAAGATAGAAATAGCTCCCACTTCTCCAAAACCGATGGCTGCAAACAAGGCCTCTTCGGTCTTGTAACTGGTCTTTTGCAAGACCTTGTCCATGTGCTTTTTGTCCATGAACTTATTGGCTACCAAGTCATGCTCGTGGAATTGGGCCATCAAGAGGTCACGACCCCGGTTAATCGACAATTCCTTATCTTGATTTTTAAAGAACTGACGGATCTTGTTACGCGCCTTGCTGGTTTTGACAAGGGTTAGCCAGTCACGGCTCGGACCAAAGGAGTTGGCATTGGTGATAATCTCCACCTGATCTCCCGTCCGAAGTTTGGTATTGAGGGGCACCATCCGGCCGTTGACCTTGGCACCAATCGCTTTTTCCCCAACCTTAGTGTGGATTTCATAGGCAAAATCGATCGGTCCGGAATCTTTCGGAAGCGAGCGCACGGTTCCATCTGGTGTGAAGACGTAAATTTCTTCTGCCAGGATGTCCTCTTTTACATTTTCAACAAATTCTTTGGCATCGCCTGACTGGTCTTGGAGTTCCATCATCTCCTTGATCCAGTTCATCCCAATAGCCGATTCCTTGCTGTTGACTTGACCCTTGATCCCTTTTTTATAGGCCCAGTGAGCCGCAACCCCATACTCAGCGACTTCGTGCATTTCCTTGGTTCGGATCTGGAATTCAATCGGTCCTTTAGGGCCATATACAGTCGTATGGATAGACTGATAGCCATTGGCCTTCCGGTTGGCAATATAGTCCTTAAAACGCCCTGGCATTGGCTTCCAGAGCTCATGGATGTAGCCTAGCATAGCATAGACATCGCTTGGAGTGTCCAGGATACAGCGGATGGCAATCAAGTCATAGATTTCATCAAAGCGTTTCTTCTTATCCTGCATCTTGCGATAGATCGAATAGATATGCTTTGGTCGACCATAAATTTTCCCATGCAGATGGCGTTCCCCAGCATAGGTCTCAATCTTGTGGACAACCTCTTCGACCAACTCTTCTCGCTCGCGACGTTTTTCCTTCATCATATGCGAAATCTTGTAGAATTCGACTTCATTCAGATAACGGAAGGACAAATCCTCAAGCTCCCACTTGACGCTGGAAATCCCGAGACGGTGGGCTAGCGGTGCATAGATCTCCATGGTCTCACGCGAAATGCGCTCTTGTTTATCCTTGCGCAAATGCTTGAGGGTACGCATATTATGCAAGCGGTCTGCCAATTTGACCAAAATGACACGGATATCTTGAGACATGGCCATGAGCATCTTGCGATGGTTTTCCGCTAACTGCTCTTCATGGGACTTGTACTTGACCTTCCCGAGCTTGGTCACCCCATCGACAATCACGCGCACATCATGACCAAATTCGCGCTCTAAATCATCTAAAGTCGCATCCGTATCTTCCACGACATCATGCAAAAAGCCACAGGCGACCGTCACAGCATCCAGTTTCAGCTTGGCAAGGATCCCTGCTACTTGAATCGGGTGAATGATATAAGGCTCGCCAGACTGACGGAATTGCCCATTATGGCAATCAACCGCATAGACCAAAGCCTTTTGTACAAAAGCAACATCTTCAGGTGATAAATATTTTTTTGTAAGGGCAACGACTTGGTCCCCTGTTAAATTCTCTTCTTTCGGCATTCGTTTTCTCCAATTTCTTGGATACTATTTTAACACTTTTAGAAGCAGATGGGAACCAATGAAGCTACTTTAATATACGGATACTTCTCGAAGATCATTCTGGGAGCCACCTTGCTTTCATCATTCTTGTAAAAAAATAACGAAGCGATTCCTTCACTTCGTTAGTTCATTAATTCTGTAACAACGCTCACGGCACTGAGAGCATAGAGTGGGGCTGTTTCTGCTCGTAGGATGCGAGGACCAAGTCCTGCTAACACTGCTCCCTGAGCTGTAAAACTTTCAATTTCTGCAGGGGATAGACCGCCCTCTGGTCCAAAGATAAAGAGTAGTTTACTTCCAGCTTCTAATCCGGTCAGCGACTGAATCAGAGTAGCTGCCTCCCCCTCTTTAGCTGACTCTTCATAGGCCACCACGATGCGATCAAACTGATCAAGCTGTGCTAGAAAGTCTGCCTTTTTCTCAAAAAGGGTGATACTTGGAACGAAGTTACGCTTGCTTTGCTCTGCTGCTCCAAGGGCGATTTTTTCTAGTTTTTCGAGCTTTTTACCCAATTTTTTGCCGTCCCACTTGGCCACTGACCAGTCTGCAGGGAAGGCCCAGATTTGGCTGGCACCGAGTTCTGTTACTTTTTGAGTGATGAACTCCAGCTTATCTCCCTTGGGAAAGCCTGATGCAATGGTCACTTGAACTGGCAGTTCCACATTGTCAGCTAATTCTTCAATCAGCTCCAATTGACGGGACTCCACATTGACCACGCGCGCCAAGCGCTTAATCCCATCATCAAAGACTAAAGTCACCTCATCGTCTTCTTTCAAGCGCATGACCTGAAACATGTGCTTGCTGGTTTCCTTGTCCTCGATGGTGACAGGTGAGCTAGCCAAGCCTTTTACAAAATACTGCTGCATGCTAGCCTCCAATCACACCGGAGACATCCTTGGTCTTCTTGAAGACGCAGGCATTCCATTCCCCTTGGATCATGTGGGTTTCAAGGAAAAATCCAGCCGACTCAGCCGACTCACGTACCATGTCCCATTTGTCC
This sequence comes from Streptococcus parasanguinis, assembly GCF_001069785.1. Taxonomy (GTDB): domain Bacteria; phylum Bacillota; class Bacilli; order Lactobacillales; family Streptococcaceae; genus Streptococcus; species Streptococcus parasanguinis_T. The sequence continues at coordinate 12,367 of NZ_JVSR01000074.1, read as the reverse complement.
TTGATAATGCCACTCATGATCAGGTAGCCTTCGTCCTTGACCAAACGATAAGCATCATCTGTCAGATGGATAAGAATATCCGCCAAGATGTTGGCCACGATGACATCTGCCTCAATCTCCACGCCTTTCAGCAAATCGCCTGGGGCTACATGAATGTTTTCCATGCCCGGATTGAGCTCAATATTTTCCTGAGCGACGCGAACCGCCACATCGTCGAGATCATAGGCGAAGATTTCCTTGGCACCGAGAAGGGAGCTAGCAATGGAAAGGACACCTGAACCTGTCCCTACATCTAGCACCGTTTCGCCACCACGGAGAACCTGCTCTAAGGCAAAGAGGCTCATCTTGGTTGTCGGATGGGTTCCTGTTCCAAAGGCCATACCAGGATCCAGCTTGATAATCTTTTCTCCAGCAGTCGCTTCATAGTCTGTCCATGACGGCACGATAGTCAAGTCATGGGTAATGCGAGCTGGTTCATAGTACTTCTTCCAGTTGTCCGCCCAGTCTTCCTCAGCCAAGGCAGTCGTGCCCATCTTGATCTCTCCTAGATCCATAAAGTCAGTCAATTCTGCTAAGCGAGCCTGCAAATCCGCTTCAACCGCTGCTACATCAACCGTTTCCGGGTAGTAGGCCGTCACCACGATTTCTTCTTGCTGCTCGACCTCAGGAAAAATCTCACCAAAGCGGTCGACATTTCCCACATAGTCCATACTGTCTTCAATCGCAACCCCTTGGGCGCCTAACTCGATCAAGAGATTAGAGACCAGCTCTTCTCCCTCACGCTTCACTGTAACTTTTAACTCTTGCCATGTTTCCATCATTAAGATACCAAGCCCGTAAAACACAAAGCCAAAATAGGACACTCTCTGAAGACACTTGTGTCTAAGAGAAGTTTATATTTTTGGCACAGTGTTTAGGGCAGGTTCAGTTTAGAAATTTAACCGAACCATCCTTTCTATTTGTCAATCAATTTTTTCATGTAGACCATATCCATACCTTCTTTTTCAGGCTCGATATGAGTTTGACGGTAGCCATTTTTCTCGTAGAAGGCAACCATTCTCGCATCCTGTAATACCGTACACAAATCCCATTGTGTGATGGTTGACAATTCCTCTTCTAGCAATCTCAGTCCCTCAGAACCATACCCTTTTCCCTGATACGGAGGCAAAATCGCTGCGGTCCCTAACCAAGCTTCCGTTAACTCTTCATTGGTCTGAACTCGTAAAAATCCGATGTTTTCTTCATCTTTTTTTACAAAGTAGTAATAGCTATTGGGACGCTCTGCCAGTTTCCATTTGATTCGTTCACGGTCCTCGAGATAAGGGTCATATTCATCATGGTATTTTTCATAAACAGCCTTAAAGCTAGCTCTCTGAATTGCAATAATAGTTTCTAAATCCTCTGCTCCCGCTCGAACAAGTGTTATCATAAACCTTCCTCCAAATAATCCCTCAATCTCCCCTGTAGCTGAGGCACTGCCTGTTTAGACTTCAAAAATTCCTCAATAGGCATCAGTTTATAGGCCTGTCCTTCATTCCCAAAGGTAATATTGTCAAATTGTTCTTGTCTTAGCTGACCAACCATAAAGACCGATTGCTTGTCTTTAAAGATTACGCTAGGATAAATCTTGCTCCAAAGCAGACAGTCTTCATCTAAATGAATTCCCAATTCCTCATAAACTTCACGCGCTGCGCACTCGAAAGGGCTTTCGTTTCCTTCACGACCACCACCTGGCAACTCCCACATGTTGGGACAAGGGATATCGTCCTTGTCATCACGTAAGATAGTCAAGACCTTATCCCCACAAATCAAGGCAATCTTGCAACCTTGGAAATCCATTCTGCTATCCAATAATTCCATGATATTTACTCTTTTCTATGATAACAATTACTCTCTAGGAAAATACGAGCTAGCTTTCTTCGATTACTTTTTGGCACTCTGCATCCCAGTATGCTTGCCATCTGCCATGTTTTTTAGCAAAATAAACCGTAAACTCATCATTTACATAATCTGCAACATAGCGAAGATTAGGCGGGTTTTCCTCAAAACTTAATATCCAAGGATGGAAGTAAAAGGTTTTCTCCCACCTCTTCTGAGTATAGCCTAGATCCTTAGCATACTGAGGGATGGGTTGTTGCAACTCGCTTTCCAAATGGGACTGAATGGCATTGTCAAAACTATTCAAACGAGCTAATAGTTGCTTAAACTGATCTTCCTCCTCAATTTTGAAATCACCTATGAACTCAAATTCTGCAAAGTCTATAGAAAATTCAAATAATGTGATTTTACCATCCTCAACATAGTGCCCATCTTCATCAACACAACAACGAGTTCCTGACTTCAATACTCGCTCAAAATCTAAATTCGCAAAGCGATTGCGGGGCAGAATGCAAACTGATTGCTCAGATTTATCTGACCTTCTCCTGAAAAACTGTTTGACTTTTTCTAGCATAGTTTTCCCCTTCTCCTTGAATCCAGTATTCAAAAAAACACTTAGAATCTTTTCTAATATCTCGGATAGGGATAAAAGGTGCTTTCTTCTAGGCCAACTTTGCCTTCTTCAAAAACTTCTTGGTTCCAGACGATCTCAAAGCTCTCTGCTTCTTCGTCTGCCAAGAAATCCATGAGCTCATCCAAGGCCAGCTCAGCTGTATCTCGGAGGAAAGTCGCAAAATAAGCTAGAAATTCACGAGACAAGCCTTTTTTAGGCTCATAAGGAATCGCTGTTAAATAGGCATCTTCTTCCACATAAGACTTGGCAGGATTGTAGAAGAGCACGGCTTCTTCAAAGAAAATATCCTCATCAGACTCTTCGCCATCTTCATCAACCAGTGCAACCCCTCCCGTATTCTGCGCTTCCAAGAGAAAAGCCACTTCTACCGCGTGGTTTTTCTTATCCCAATTGATCTCAAAATCAAAGGGAAAAACCTTGTCCATCTCCTCTTCTAAAACATCCAAAAATCCGTATTTAGACATAGCGTCCTCTTTCTAATTTCCCACTCTTAGAGCGGAATATGTTACAATAGTTACTACAATCTTACCATAAAAACTGCCTCTTTGAAAGGAGACAAAGCTAGAAAGGAGAAGGAAATGCCTGACAATCTCGCACTCCGTATGCGACCACGGACGATCGATCAAGTCATCGGTCAACAGCACCTGGTTGGAGAAGGCAAAATCATTCGTCGCATGGTCGAAGCCAACCGTCTGTCCTCTATGATTCTCTATGGACCTCCGGGCATCGGAAAGACCAGTATTGCTTCTGCGATCGCAGGAACGACCAAGTATGCCTTTCGGACCTTTAATGCAACGGTTGACAGTAAAAAACGCCTCCAAGAAATCGCAGAGGAGGCCAAATTTTCTGGTGGTTTGGTCCTGCTTTTGGACGAAATCCATCGCCTTGATAAAACCAAGCAAGATTTTCTCCTGCCTTTGCTCGAAAGCGGTCTAGTCATCATGATCGGTGCAACGACTGAAAATCCCTTTTTCTCTGTCACACCCGCTATTCGTAGCCGCGTACAAATCTTTGAGCTGGAACCGTTGACGACGGAGGAGGTCAAGCAAGCTCTAAAAACGGCGCTAGATGATCCCGAGCGTGGCTTTGATTTTCCAGTCGTGCTCGATGAGGACGCTTTGGATTTCATCGCTACCTCGACCAATGGAGATCTTCGTTCCGCCTTTAATTCTCTCGATCTGGCTGTGCTGTCGACCTCTGAAAATGCGGAAGGCATCCGTCATATTACGCTAGAGATCATGGAAAACAGCCTCCAGCGCAGTTACATCACCATGGATAAAGATGGAGACGGCCACTACGATGTGCTCTCTGCCCTGCAAAAGTCTATCCGTGGTTCGGATGTCGATGCCAGTCTTCACTACGCCGCTCGTTTGATCGAAGCTGGAGATCTACCCAGCCTAGCTCGTCGCTTGACCGTCATCGCCTATGAGGATATCGGCCTGGCCAATCCAGATGCGCAGATCCATACCGTAACAGCCCTTCAGGCAGCGGAGCGCATCGGCTTTCCTGAGGCCCGCATTCTCATCGCCAACATCGTCATCGATCTAGCCCTTTCGCCTAAGTCCAACTCAGCCTACGTTGCCATGGACAAGGCGCTAGCTGATCTTAGAAGTTCTGGCAACCTTCCCATTCCTCGCCACCTCCGCGATGGTCATTATTCCGGAAGCAAGGAACTGGGAAATGCGCAAAACTATAAATATCCCCACAACTACCCTGGCAACTGGGTCAAGCAAGACTACCTGCCAGAAAAGCTCAAACACGCTTCCTACTTTATTCCCAATGAAAATGGCAAGTACGAGCGTGCTCTCGGAGCCACCAAGGAGAAGATTGATCAATTTAAGAAAAAGTGACATCGGTTTCAAAAAAATGAGATTTTTTCTTGAAATATTTCCAAAATGTGGTATCATATACATATAGAAACGCTGTGGTGTACGAACTCACACTTAAGTGTTGACCGACTATTTTTTGTATTATTAGGGAAACAAAAGACTTCTGGCAGTATGCAGGCCGTTTCACGCGGAAGCAGCTAAGTCAGAGCGAGTTGCCCACCTGCTTAATTGCGCGGGTTCAATACAAATCGTGAAGTTTCGGCACCAATACAGCTTTTTATATTTGCCTCCTTAGCTCAGTTGGTAGAGCAGTAGACTCTTAATCTATGGGTCACAGGTTCGAGCCCTGTAGGGGGCATCAAACTTCAACAGTAAAAGCCTTGATAACCAAGGCTTTTTTGCTTGTCTTAAGAGCATTTGCCCCATCGTTTGCCCCACATTTTTTTATGAGCAATCTTTCCAGATATCTCTGATTTGATTAAATTCCTCAAAAATTTTCTCTTCTAAAGTGTGTCCATATACTTCTACCAACATTGAAATATCTCTATGCCCTAGAATTTTTGCAATAACTCCAAGGTCAAACCCTTTGTGCCAGAGGTAGCTTCCATAGGTGTGACGTGCTCCTTTTGTCGTGATAATTGGATAAATGTCCAACTCATTTAAGAGAACACTCAAAGCTTTATTGACACTTGCAATATCTGGTACCAAGTGAATATATCCATAATGCTGGAAAATCATTTTATACCTATTCTTGATTCCTAGCTCTTTATTAGCCTTCTCCTGTTCAATTTTTAGGACTTGTAATATCTTAATGCATTCTTCATCTATCGGTACCATCCGAATAGACGTTTTGTTTTTTGGAGGGACAAATTTATGAGAAAGGGTATTAAACCTCCTATATGTTTTTAGTAGTCCTCTGTCAAAATCAACTTCATTCCAAGTTAACGCTATTAACTCTCCAAACCTCATGCCTGTTTTTAATAGAAAATAGACGATATAAGGAACAATTGAACGTTGGTAATCAAATTTTCTCTTTACTGCTAAAAGTAAATCCAGATAGTCCTTTTCTGTATGTAAATATTTCTCTTCTGTCACCTGTTGTTCTTTGGATGAAAATAACTCGACATGTTGTGTAAAATCATCTATTAGAACTTTGTCTGCAATTGCCATTTGGATGCTCTGATGAACTCCAGTATTCAATCTACCAAGAAAATTTCTACCAACTGTTTGCCCATACTTATTCATTATTCTTTGGTATTCACTCGCACGAATTTGAGTGACTTTTTTATTTCCAAATAATCTTTCAATTGTGTTTTTACGGAGAAGATATTTTTTCTTTGTCTCTTCCGACCTACTACTCGGTAGAATTTTTAGTTCAAGCCATTCTTGATAGAGATCGACAAGAGAAATATCTCTAGAAATTCTTTTCCCTAAACGAAGTTCTTGCAGAATCGGCTCAGCTTCTGACTCTGCAAGTTTTTTTGTTTTAAAACCGCTATTATGAGCAACAGTTTTTCCTTCGTTACGAATTTCATAGGTCCATAAGTTACTATCTCCTCGCTTTCGATAACGAACACTTGCCATATTACGCCACCTCTGTTCCTAGAATCTCATTTACAACACTTTTTGGAACAACCATCAAACGTTTACGATTATAAAATGTATAACCTCGTGATACAAGTAATTCTCTTGCCTGATGGATAATATCATTTGCAGTGTGAGGGCGATAGCCCATTTCAATTAATTCTTTGTTACTAATTAAATTATGATCCATAGTTATCCTCCTTATTGATTTTCTAAATTCAGAAACTCGCCTACAAGCAGTTGTAATTCTGTATTTAATTTAGGGAGATTCTGTATTAATACTTCTTTTAATTCTTCCGCAAATTGGTTCGTTTCTTCTCTCAATAGTTTGCGGACTCTTGTTTTTTTCTTTTTGATGCTATCTGATTTTAAATTTGGAAAAGCCAATGACAACAGTTCAGGATTGTTGAGAAAGATAATTGTAAATGCTCTTTGCTCCACTCGAATATGTTCTAGCTTATAAAATCCGAAATTATCAAGTCTACTCATAATATCTTGGACCATCTCCTCACCAATCGCTTTGGTTCTGAGTTGGAACTCTAGTCTCCACCAAAACGGATTTACAGCCAAATCTAGCTTCTCTTCACGCTTGTGAGCAATGATTTCTTTATTCTTATCATATAACCTAACTTGTACATTGCTACCGCTAGAACCCCAATATTTCGTCTCTAATTCGCCCCCTCGACCATAGAAGACCTTATGGGTAACACCACCTTTAATATGTTGCAAATTAACGATCTCAGGCCTGTTGAGAATGTCAAATGCCAAATCAAAACGAGACAAACGTACCGTCAATGAATTCAATCTGGCAAAGTACATTAATTGCCTCCATACTTTCATTCCATCAAATTCTTTTAAAGTGTTAGGATTGAAATCAATCCGAATCAATTGTTCACCTCCATAAGTGGATAATTGAAAAAATATAATATTGATTGAATCATACTCATTAAAATCTTTAGCTAAAGTAAAGACATCATCTCGCACGTTATCATGTATTTCAAATGAGTCAACTCTTGTACTTATTGCCTGTTTCAGATTTTTGAAAATTCGTCTTAGGGAACCCGTGTCTGTATCCCAGATAACCGTTAATCTATCAATACTGACATCTAACCTCTGTACTAATTCTCCTATTTCACATCGTTCTTGAATGCTTCTTAAATCTTGTATAGAAACCAACAAAATTGTCCCCCCTTCTTTTAGATTTTTTAGGTCTCAGAAACACCGTCAAATCAACGTTTGCTCGTTCCGTCGTTCTTTGGACGTTGTCCTAAGTGTACCTTTTTGCTGGCTGTTAGAATAGCCAGTTTTTGCTTGGCTAGAAATTGTCTGGACGGCAGTCTGCAGGACTTCGCCTGACTTCCCGTCAGGCTCGTCCCTTGTCCTTGTCCACACAATTTCTAGCTCCAAGGCTTCGAATAGTCATAAGTCATAGTCTCGTCTTCAACTTCCTCCTCACTCACTATTCCTAAACAGATGAACTATTTTGTATTATTTATAACTTATTTTTAAGTTATAAATATATTTTACAAAAAATATTTTTGGAAGTCAATTAAAAACTTGATTTGTAAGTTTATAGGTGATAGAATAAGTTTAAAATAAAAAACAGGAGTTCATCATGACCTTTATTATTCAAAATTTTGGACCCAATTTGGCACGACTACGCATAGAAAAAGGAGTGAGTCAAACTCAACTTGCGGAAGATTTAGGAATCGGTAAACAATCCATCTCTGACTACGAAAAACAAAAAAGCTACCCCACCTTTGCAAATTTAGATAAGATAGCAGAATATTTTAATGCAACTCCAACTCAACTTTTTGGAACGAGTAAGGAGATTGAATTAGAAAAGAGTGTTCTTGAATCGAATGAATACTCTGATAAAGTAAGTGAGATCTTAAAGGCTGTCAAATACATCGAACATTTTCTACAAACTGATGGACAGTACTTAGAGGATTTACTTTACCTAACAAGAGGCAACCAGCTATACACAGAAGATGGAGATGAGTTGTATATTGATCCAACTTCTCAGAAAAGAACATTTCATAACCAATATGAACCTGGTTTTATTGTAGCAAGAGATAAATCCCCACTAGAACTCTTAATTGAAAATAAGGAATTGTTTGATAAATAGAAAAAGCGAGGATAACCTCGCTTCAGATTGAAGTTAAAATCTTTAGAAGACACTTTTATAAGGACTTTGTCTTCAATCTGTGAAAAGGAGTGAAAACTCCTTTTCTTTTTGTAAGTCAGACTGAAACTTCCAAATTGTTTATTTATTTTATTGACATTTTCTATAAAAATAAGTACAATAGTTTTATTAGCAAACTATACTATATAGGGGGTATTGAAATGAAATTTTCTAATCGTTTACTGCTATTCCTTGCAGGAGTTGTTTTTGTCCTTTTAGGACTTTTCCTATTTACAAACCCAGTAGCTAATCTTGTTGCTTACAGCTGGTGGATTTCATTTGGTTTACTGGTTTCTTCTATAGCAGCTATTTTAGGCTATTTCTCTGCACCAAAAGAGCTTCGCTCACCTGTTTATCTTTTCCAAGGATTTGTTAGTCTTCTCTTAGCTCTTTACCTCGTTGCTTATGGCTTTGTGACCCTGCCGGTCGTCATTCCGACCATTGTAGGAATTTGGTTAATTGTAGAAGCCATTATTGCTTTCTTTAAAGGCAATCGTCTAAGATTGATTTTCCCTATTATTGGTAGCAATATCATGTGGGTAGCCTTGCTTGAATTTTTACTAGGTCTAGTGATTCTGTTCAATCCAGTGGCTACAGGTGTCTTTGTCGTTTATGTCATTGCCTTTTCATTTTTAGTTACTGGCTTCACCTACATTATTGAGGCCTTTCGTAAATAGTCTAGTTGCTATTTCTATCGCATTCAAAAAAGCTGGGAAATCATATTCTCAGCTTTTTCGTCTCTTTAATTATCACTTTTTCGCATTCCATTCTACGTAGAAATTTGTTTTTCCATTTTATTCTCCAATTTGATCTCGCACTGACATTTATTTATAACAAAACTATATATCTAGAATAGCATAATCATTAGGTATTATAGGTTTTCAAACAAAATACGAGTCATTCGTTTTTGCCCCGCTTTTGCCCCATTTTTAAATCCTGACATTGAAAATACCTAAAAGTATTTCCCTAAAATCAGCTATATTTCAACATTTTTGTTTATTTTCAATATGAAAAGTTCTTACAAATCCATGTAGGGGGCATCAAACTCCAACAGTAAAAGCCTTGATAACCAAGGCTTTTTTGCTTGTCTTAAGAGTACCTAGCTCACTTTTTTATGAATACAAATAAGCGAGCTTCATGACAAAGCTCGCTTTTATCTAACACATCGTTATAATCTCAAAACCACCTCGGAGGTAGTTTGTTAATGAAAGTCTATATTAGGTATCATAATTCTAACAATAGCTGTTGAACAACTTCCAAAACATCCCTGAAAGAAATAGAAGTTGCATAAGGGTAATGAGACTGATAATTTTCCCAATGACGCGCCAATGTTATATCATCCTTCATCTCATCAATCATATTTTGAAAATCTACTACATCTAACGTTGTCTGACGATAGGAAAATGTTGCCTCGCAAGCTGATCGAAGCTTTTTACTATCCAATCGGCTTTTTTCCATACTATAAATTACATACACATCATAAAAATCCTTGCTTCGAGTGTTAAAGAAAGATCTTCGATAAATCGTTTCTAATTTTTCAGCCAATATTGTCTCCAAATTATAGGCCACGATCTCATAGTCAATCTCTTGAAAGAGACTATGATAACGATAGGAAACGGATTTGGGAGTAATAGGATCACCAGTCGCAATATCTAAAGGAATTGTCTGACGTATATTATCAAGCCGACATAAAATATGGATTCGATAACCACCATAAGGATCTTCATCTTTAATTTCACTTATCTTAGTAATTTCATAATGAACCAAATCATCAGTTAGGATTTCCTTTAAAGTACTTTCTAGTAGAGATTTGTCCATCTTAAATTGTTCTAAAATAAAATCCATATCAGAAGTTGTTCGACTTTCAACACCAATAATATTGGATAAAAGAAATCCTCCCTTGAATACAAAGTTATGACTATACGGACTAGATGCTATCTTTGCAAGTATCGTTTCTAGAAAATAATAAGTTAGCACAACATTGAAATCTACCTGTTTTTCGTTTGAAATTTTATGGCACAGAGCAATCAATCTATCTTTATTCATATAAGACCTCCATCAATGATTGGACGTTTTCGAGCACATGAAACTCTCGCGCATATTTGTAGAGTTTTCGTAGATCTTTTTTTGAAGATTGAATATATCTCTTTAAAGAAGTCGAAAATATTTCCACATCTATCTTTTGTCGCTCGCGAATGAGATCGCATATCGATCTCTCCAAATCATATACCCTTACTTCATTTCCGAAGGACGTTTGTAGCTTTGTCACACCGACTTCATACAATTCTTTCTGGATGAAATGCCTTTTTACCTCCTTAGGAAATCGATGAGGATTATAACCTGTATAGACCGTCACTTCTTTGTATTTAGGGATAACATCTATCAGCCCATGGAGATACAATGCTGATAGATAAGAATAAATCACTTTTTGATGTTGGAGTTGGAAAATGGCATACTCATCATACTGAGACCAATCGGTGATATAAATCCCTCTGGCAACCTTTATGAGTTGACCATTTTCCACCATTCGATTTAGGTAAGGCTTTGGGATCCCTTTTTTAACTACATCAGATGTTCTAATAATAGACTGATGATCTAGCATTTCCTGTATTTGTTTTTGAATCATTTCAGCATTCCTATTGTTGTTACTTCTGTGCTTTTATTATATCATATCACACGCACAAAAGTAACAATAACGATTATTCATAAAAAGATGCCGGACAAATAGCTCCGACATCACTTTCCAAAATCCTCTCTCCAAATATCCTTGACGGTCACATCGTCCCAATTCTTTGGACTGAAGCGGCTGGAGTAGATGGAGGTCCAGTTCACAGTTCACCGGTCCACCACTCGCGCTTCAAAGTGGGCTGGTTTATCGTCTACATTGGTGATGGTGATGTTGTAGGGCTTTCGTTCCGTCACCCCAAATACTTCCTCTACTTCCCCTTGAATCACTATTCCATCGTTTTCTAAATAGAAACTCTTACTTTTATCATTTGGTAAGTCTTTACGCTCTGTTTTGTCTTTTAAAAAAATGAGCTCCGTTATTGTTTGCTTTTCAACATTATAGACTATGTGACTATCTTTCATCCCCCAACCTTTTCGACCGGACAATTTTAACTTAGCATCATCAAATTTTTTAAACTGGAGTTCCGACCTATATTCTAGCTGATCCGTATTGGGATAAACTCTCAATTGAACACTTTGACCAGGCTGGAGGGTGTAGCTTCCATAAGTAAGGATCGAATAAACAAACCAGACTGCAAATGAAGCATATAAGAATCCAATGATCTTTCGTGAACGTTTGCTTGTAAAACGACGCAAAAGCAAGACGAGAGAAATAATAAATATCAGGGGTGTTACCATTTGTCTTCCTTTCTTACCAGCATTGACCCGGTTATGATTTCTACAGCAGCTTTTCATTTCACTCCTAGCCACACTTTCCATCTAGTATACCATAACCTGAAATGATCTAATCACAAGAACCCTACCAAACATTTGACAGCTCTTCACCGAATCCGCTATGATAAGGGTACTTGAAATTCCAAGTTTTCATGCATTTGAAATGTAAGGAGTCCAAAATGAAAATCTATTATTCAAAATTTGTTGGTGTCGGTTATCTAATCTTTGCGGCGGGTGTATCCTTTCAATTTTTCTTTTCTCCCGCTCATGGATTGATCGACTTTTCTCAACTAAATCTTCCCACTGTGATTTCAACCATTCTCTTTTTCGCTGCTATCTACGCAACAATTGCAGGCATCAAAAGACTAACTAGCCACAGAGTCTCCTTTGAATTCACCTTTGAAGGTATTTATGTCTACCCTGGGCTTTTCTTCTCAAAAGAAATCTTCATTCCAAAAGAAGAATTGTTGCGAGCATCTTATGTCGAAGTGGATGTTAGCGACCCTGATCATGTCAACAGCAAGGCTTGCTATTTAGATTTTAACCTCAGAGAAGTCACCCAGTTAGAAAATATTTCTAAATCAAACATCATCATCAATACAAGCACCTTGAAATTGCGTCTCGCCCTTAGCCTCTGTCGATTTAGAGAGGAAGAAAAAGCCGAGTTAGCGACCTATCTAAAAGAAAACTACGGCATTGATTTTTTCTATTAGCATGTAATAAAAAAGCCCTCCATTAGAATTTTAGAATAGCAAGATCTTTCCAAGTATTTGACGAACGAATACCGAATAACCGTTTTATAGCAAAGAAAAGAGAGTGGGACAGAAATCGGTAATTCGTTAGAATTCGATTTCG
>NZ_JVSR01000073.1:0-49548 GCF_001069785.1 Streptococcus parasanguinis | reverse complement strand
ACGAAATCGAATTCTAACGAATTACCGATTTCTGTCCCACTCTCTTTTTTCGGGCTTCTTCTTGGGGAAAATGAAAGGGATTTCTTTTTTCCACTGAAATTCAGAAAAATCGTCGAGAAATCAAAAAAGCGCTTTTCAAGCACCTATTTTTTTTGTATAATAGAGTCAGATAGTTATATATAAAAAAGAAGTGAAACACATGATTACATTATTTTTATCACCGAGTTGTACATCATGTCGAAAAGCTCGGGCTTGGTTAAAAAAGCACGATGTTCCATTTAAAGAACACAATATTATGACAAGTCCTTTGAGCAAACAGGAGTTGACAAGTATATTGGCCTTGACCGAAAACGGAACAGACGACATTATTTCAACTCGTTCAAAGATTTTTCAAAAATTGGATGTTGATGTTGAAGATTTATCCATCTCAGCCTTGATCCGTCTGATTGAGGAAAATCCAAGTCTCTTGCGGAGACCGATTATTTTAGATAACAAACGTATGCAGATTGGCTTTAACGAAGATGAAATTCGGGCCTTCTTGCCACGGAGTTATCGCAAACAAGAGTTACGCTCTGCCACTCTAAGAGCAGAAATAAACTAAGAAGTATGTCGAATGCAAAAATATTATAGTTACCCACTGGACTTATCGTGGAGCACTGAAGAGCTTGCTTCAGTGCTTTCTTTTTTCAATAAAGTTGAAGAAGCCTATGAAAGTAAGGTAGAGGCCAAAGAATACATGGAAGCCTACCGCGCTTTTAAGAAGGTCGTACCTAGTATCGGAGAAGAAAAGCGTCTCGGACGGGAGTTCGAAGAAGTGAGCGGTTATTCTCTCTATCGTGCGACCCAGGCTGCAAAGCAAAAAGAGGAAGGATGGTTTTCTCTTGAAGAATAAGTTAGAGTTTGCCAAACAAATCGTTTTAGAGTCTGGAGACTATTTGCGTCTTCATCTCCATGATGACTTGATGATCTCAAAAAAAACTGGGCCGACAGATTTAGTCACCCAGATGGACCAACAGGTTCAAAAGGATTTGGTTGAAAAAATCAAACATCGCTACCCAGAAGATCGGATTTTTGCGGAGGAAAATGGCCTTCGTTCCCCAATTTCAGAAGGTTCCGTTTGGGTGATTGATCCTATTGATGGGACCAATAATTTTGTGACCCAAAAGGAAGATTTTGCGGTGATGGTGGCCTATTTTGAAGACGGAATTGGTCAGTTTGGCCTGATCTACGATGTGATGCGGGATCACCTTTTTTACGGGGGTGGAGAATTCCCTGTTTATCGCAATGAGGTTGAACTGACGCCCTTTGTGGACCAACCTCTGGAAAACCTTTTGATTGCTTCAAATGTCGGCATGCTTGAGAAAAATGACTGGGGCATGGCCGATCTTGGTATGGACTCTCTTGGCATTCGGGTCTATGGCAGTGCCGGTATTAGTTTTTCAAAAATTCTCTCAGGTGGGATTCTAGCTTATTTTAGCTATATCTGGCCTTGGGATTATGCCGCAGCTGCGATCATGGGGGAACAGTTGGGCTATACCGTTTTAAATCTAAATGGAGATAAACCTAATTACCAGTCAGTGGAACCCATTATGATGGTTCCAAAGGTGAAGTTAACAGAGATTCAAACCTATCTTAAGAAAGGGAGAAGTTAAATGAATTTTCCCCATGGTTTTAAAGAAAAATACCAGCATCTTCTAGGTGAGGATGCTGCTGCTTTTTTTGCGACCTTTGATCAAGAAGCAGTAGCAGCCTTTCGCACCAATCCTTTGAAAGAAGCACAAAAAATATTTGATGATTCGATTCCCAATACTCCTTGGGGCCATTATGGAAAGGTCTCAGGGAAATCCATCGAACACGCGACGGGCTTGGTCTATTCACAAGAACCAGCAGCTCAGATAGTGGCCCAAGTCGCCCAGCCAAATCCTGGGATGAAGGTTCTAGACTTAGCCGCAGCACCTGGTGGTAAGACGACGCAACTTTTGTCTTATTTGGACAATCAAGGACTCTTGGTCTCCAATGAAATCCACAAGGGTCGTTCGAAAATTCTTGTAGAGAATGTAGAACGCTTTGGTGCGCGAAATGTGCTGGTGACCAATGAGTCTGCCGATCGTCTGGCCAAAGTTTTCTCAGGCTTTTTTGATCTGATTGTACTAGACGCCCCGTGTTCAGGTGAGGGGATGTTCCGTAAGCAACCAGATGCCATGGACTATTGGTCCATCGATTATCCTCGAGAGTGTAGTCTTCTTCAAAGAGAAATTCTAGAGGATGCTCTCAAGATGTTGGTTCCAGGTGGTTCCTTGGTTTATTCAACCTGTACCTGGGCTCCTGAGGAAAATGAAGAGATCGTATCCTGGCTCTTAGATAATTTTGATCTAGAATTGGAAACGATCGAGAAGATCAATGGTATGGCAGAAGGCATTGACCATCCAGAAACGGCGCGCATGTATCCTCATCTCTTTAAAGGGGAGGGACAATTTGTTGCTAAGTTCCGTTATCTAGGAGAGAATCGTCCTGCCAAAATCCCTTCCAAAAAGGACCAATTATCTGCGGAGCAAAAGAAATGGTGGCAGGAGTTTTCTAAGAAACACTTGAAGATCACTCTAGAAGGTGTCCTCGAAACCTTTGGTGACGAACTCTACTTGGTTCCGCTTGATTTACCAGATTTGCGAAAAGTAAAAATCGCCCGAAATGGTTTGCACCTAGGGACCTTCAAGAAAAATCGATTTGAACCTAGTTTTGCCTTGGGCCTTGCTCTGAAACCGAGTGAGGTAAAAGAGACCGTTTCGATCACGCCTGAAGACTTTGTTCATTATGTGGCGGGAGAGACGGTTCAATTGAAGGAAACGCATCCAAATGGATGGTACCAGGTCCTTGTCGAAGGCAATGGTTTGGGCTTTGCCAAAGTGACCGGACAGACCCTGAAAAATTTCTATCCAAAGGGGCTTCGTTTTAGGTAAAATGCTGGGCAAAGAACTCGTTCTATGATATAGTGGGAGTACAGGTTTTTTTGAAAAAACTTGTCAAAATCATAAGTGAAATAGTGAAATATCAAGGAGACATGATTTGAAAAAGTCTAAAAAGCTGATCCTAGGACTAGCGACGATCGCATTAGCAGGAAGTTTATCTGCTTGTGCTTCTTGGATCAATCGCGGAGAATCCATCACTGCTGTCGGATCGACTGCCTTACAACCCTTGGTTGAAGGAGTAGTAGATCGCTACATTGAAGAACATCCTGGTAAGATTGTAAATGTACAAGGAGGAGGTTCTGGTACAGGACTTTCACAAGTTCAATCAGGCGCTGTGGACATCGGAAATAGTGACCTCTTTGCAGAGGAAAAATCTGGGATCGATGCCTCTAGTCTGGTCGACCATCAGGTAGCCGTAGCAGGAACAGCCATCATTGCCAATAAAAATATCTCAATCGACAATTTGACAACGGAGCAATTGCGAAAGATCTTTACGGGTGAATATACCAACTGGAAGCAATTGGGAGGTCCAGATCTTGAAATCACGATTGTGAACCGTGCAGTTGGTTCTGGTAGCCGAGCTATCTTTGATACGATCATCATGGATGGCAAACAACCCAAGCAGGCCCAAGAGCAAGACTCTAATGGAATGGTGAAAAACATCGTTTCTCAAACGCCAGGAGCCATCTCTTATCTAGCCTTTACCTACTTAGATAGTAGTGTCAAAACCATGAAGCTCAATGGCTATCAACCAACTAAAGCTAATGTCGTCAACAATAACTGGCCAATCTGGTCCTACGAACACATGTATACTAAGGGAAAACCTAATGAGTTGTCTAAAAAATTCATTGACTACATGATGACCGATGAGGTTCAGCAAAAAGTTGTTGGCAAGATGGGTTATATCCCGATCAATGACATGAAAGTAACCCGTGATTTAAAAGGGAATGTGTCAAAAAAATAAAAGAATTAGGTAAAAAATGAACGAAGTAGCAAAAAAAATGCTGACGAAATCAAAAAACTCCCGCCTAGAAAAATTTGGGAAAACCATTACTTTTTTATGTATGAGTTTGATTGTTGTCGTCGTTGCCATGATTTTGATTTTCGTGGCCCAAAAAGGTTTATCGACTTTCTTTGTCAATAAAGTCAATATCTTTAGTTTTCTATTTGGGAGTACTTGGAATCCTGCTGCAAAGGAATTCGGAGCCCTACCCATGATTCTAGGTTCCTTTATTGTAACCTTGCTTTCTGCCCTCTTGGCAACGCCGTTTGCCATTGGTGCAGCTGTTTTCATGACAGAAGTCTCCCCCAAAGGAGCTCGTTTCTTGCAACCAGCGATTGAGCTTTTGGTGGGAATTCCTTCCGTTGTTTATGGATTCATTGGTCTTCAAGTGGTCGTCCCATTTACGCGTAGTATCTTTGGAGGGACTGGTTTTGGGATTCTCTCAGGGGTCTTTGTCCTCTTTGTTATGATCCTGCCAACTGTTACCTTTATGACGACCGATAGCCTCCGAGCTGTACCCCGTCATTACCGGGAAGCTAGTATGGCCATGGGAGCGACCCGCTGGCAAACCATTTGGCATGTCACGCTCAAGGCAGCTCGCTCTGGAATCTTTACAGCGGTCGTCTTTGGAATGGCGCGTGCCTTTGGGGAAGCCTTGGCTATCCAGATGGTGGTCGGAAACTCTGCAGTGGTGCCAACCTCGCTTACAACACCAGCTTCCACCCTCACCTCTATTTTGACCATGGGAATCGGAAATACCGTCATGGGTACGGTCAATAACAATGTTCTTTGGTCACTCGCCTTGGTATTGCTCCTCATGAGTCTTGCCTTTAACAGTGTGATTAAACTGATTACGAAAGAAAGAGGTAAGAAGAACTATGCACGCTAAACGAATGGATAAAATTGCAACAGGAGTGCTGTATGCTATTTCAGGGGTCATCGTTGCGATTCTTGCCTCATTGATCCTTTATATCTTGGTCCGTGGCTTGCCCCATGTATCTTGGCACTTCTTGACTGGGAAATCTTCTTCTTACCAAGCAGGAGGAGGGATCGGAATTCAATTGTATAATTCCTTCTTCCTCTTGGTCATTACCTTGGTGATTTCCTTCCCACTTTCTCTTGGGGCTGGGATTTACCTCTCTGAGTACGCTAAAAAAGGTCGTTTGACCAATTTGGTTCGTACCTGTATTGAGATCTTGTCTTCTTTGCCATCTGTCGTTGTAGGTCTCTTTGGTTACCTGGTCTTCGTTGTCCAGTTCAAATATGGATTTTCGATCATTTCAGGGGCCTTGGCCTTGACCGTCTTTAACCTGCCACAGATGACCCGCAATATCGAAGATAGCTTGCAGCACGTTCACCATACACAGCGCGAAGCAGGTCTAGCACTGGGCTTGTCTCGCTGGGAAACTGTGATCCATGTCGTGGTTCCAGAAGCTCTTCCAAGTATTATCACTGGGGTTGTCTTAGCCTCTGGACGGATCTTTGGGGAAGCTGCAGCCTTGATCTATACAGCAGGTCAGTCGGCTCCAGCCCTTGATTGGTCAAACTGGAATATCTTTAGTGTGACCAGTCCAATTTCGATCTTCCGTCAGGCTGAAACCTTGGCCGTCCATATCTGGAAGGTCAACAGTGAAGGAACTATTCCAGACTCGATCGAAGTCTCAGCCGGTTCTGCCGCCGTTCTTTTAATCTTTATCTTGATCTTTAACTTTGGAGCGCGCAAACTCGGAAGTTACCTCCATAAAAAACTAACATCTGCTTAAAGGAGAAGAAATGTCAAAATACAATTGGGATGAGAGACACATCATTACTTTTCCTGAAGAAAAGGTGGTCCTATCGACCAAAGATTTGCATGTCTATTATGGAACGAACGAGTCCATTAAAGGCGTCGACATGCAGTTTGAAAAGAATAAAATTACAGCCTTGATCGGTCCTTCAGGATCTGGGAAATCAACCTACCTCCGTAGTTTGAACCGGATGAATGATACCATCGATATTGCGCGTGTAACGGGTGAAATTTGGTATGAAGGAATCGATGTCAATCGTCCAGATATCAATGTTTATGAAATGCGTAAGCATATTGGGATGGTTTTCCAACGGCCCAATCCTTTTGCCAAATCGATTTATAAAAACATCACCTTCCCGCATGAACGCGCTGGGGTGAAAGACAAGAAGATCTTGGACGAATTGGTCGAAACTTCTTTGAAACAGGCAGCTCTGTGGGATCAGGTCAAGGATGACCTTCATAAATCAGCCTTGACACTTTCAGGTGGCCAACAGCAACGACTTTGTATCGCACGGGCCATCTCTGTGAAGCCAGATATCTTACTCATGGATGAGCCAGCTTCAGCGCTTGATCCGATCGCAACAGCGCAATTAGAAGAAACCATGCTTGAGTTGAAGAAGAATTATACCATTGTCATCGTGACCCACAGCATGCAACAAGCAGCCCGTGCTAGTGATTATACTGGTTTCTTCTATCTTGGAAACCTCATCGAGTACGATAAGACTTCGAATATTTTCCAAAATGCGAAATTGCAATCGACCAACGATTATGTATCGGGTCACTTTGGATAAAGTAAAATGACAACAAAAAGGAAAATAGAATGACAGAACCAATTTTGCAAGTCAAGGACTTGTCGGTTTATTACAATAAAAAGAAGGCTCTAAATAGCGTCTCCTTGGACTTTGCTCCAAAGGAAATTACAGCCTTGATTGGTCCTTCAGGATCAGGGAAATCTACCCTTTTAAAAGCCATTAACCGCATGGGCGACCTCAACCATGAGGTCACCACCACAGGAACCATCCTCTACAATGGACATAATATCTACGGACCACGGACCGATACGGTCGAATTGCGTAAGGAAATCGGAATGGTCTTCCAACAGCCCAATCCATTCCCAATGTCCATTTATGATAATGTGACCTATGGATTGATGATTAATGGTGTCAAGGACAAGTCTGTCTTGGATGAAGCAGTTGAAACCTCTTTGAAACGCGCTTCCATCTGGGATGAAGTCAAGGATCGCCTGCATGATTCAGCGATCGGACTTTCCGGTGGTCAGCAGCAGCGGGTCTGTGTGGCGCGGGTTCTTGCGACCAGTCCAAAGATTATTCTTTTGGATGAGCCAACTTCTGCGCTAGACCCGATTTCAGCTGGGAAGATTGAAGAAACCTTGTATGGACTAAAAGACCGTTACACCATGCTCTTGGTGACACGCTCCATGCAACAAGCAAGTCGGATTTCCGATAAAACAGCCTTTTTCTTGGATGGGGATTTGATCGAGTACAATGATACCAATGAAATGTTCTTGAACCCAGCTAAGAAAGAAACAGAAGACTATGTCTCTGGTAAATTTGGATAGGAAGAAAATAAAATGTTACGAGTTCAATTTGAAGAAGATTTAGAGAAGTTGCATAACCAGTTTTATGCAATGGGAAATGAAGTGTTGAGTCAGATCAACCGTACGGTTCGTGCTTTCGTGACCCATGACCGTGAATTGGCCCGTCAGGTCATCGAAGATGATGCGGAGATCAACGAATACGAAGTGAAGCTTGAGCGCAAGTCTTTTGAGATTATCGCGCTTCAACAGCCGGTTTCACAAGACCTTCGCGTCGTGATGACCGTCTTAAAAGCAGTCTCTGACTTGGAGCGGATGGGGGACCACGCAGTATCGATTGCCAAGGCAACGATTCGCATGAAAGGGGAAGTCCGTATCCAATCTGTTGAGGAAGAAATCAGCAAGATGGGCCGTGAAGTCAAAGATTTTGTCGAAGCGACACTAGATGTTTACCTCAAAGGCGATGTGGATTTGGCCTATGAAGTTGCTTCACGAGATGAAGTCATCAACCATTACTTCGATAGCATCCAAGAATTAGCAACAGAAGAAATTCGGAAAAATCCAGAGTCCATCGTGACTGGTCGTGATTATTTCCAAGTGATCAACTTCTTGGAACGCATCGGAGATTATGCAAAAAATATCTGTGAATGGGTAGTTTACTTTGAAACAGGTAAAATTATCGAAATGTAAGATCATGGAGTCTTTTCGATCTCAGACAGGCATTGTCATGCTTGTCTTTTCTTTTATCCCAACTTTGTGATAAAATAGTTTTATTAGGGCTTTTGATTGGAAAAGCGTGAAACATTTAAAGGAGGAAATTATGCAAGCAGTTGCACATTTTGTAGAAACATTCGTTCCAGAACATTATGAAGTGTTTTTGGATTTAAGTCGTAAAACCAAGACCTTTAGCGGTCGTGTGGTGATCACGGGTCAAGCCAAGGCGGACAAGATCTCGCTTCACCAAAAGGATTTGACCATTGAAACAGTAGAAGTAGCCGGTCAAGCCCGTCCATTTACGGTTGATGATGCCAATGAAGCAGTTTATGTTGAATTGGAAGGAACAGGTCAAGTGACAGTTACTCTGACCTATTCTGGTAAGATCACAGACAATATGACTGGGATTTACCCATCTTACTACAGTATTGATGGCGTGAAGAAGGAAGTTCTTTCTACTCAGTTTGAGAGCCATTTTGCGCGTGAAGCCTTTCCAAGTGTGGACGAGCCTGAAGCTAAAGCAACGTTCGATCTTTCTTTGAAATTTGACCAAGAAGAAGGTGAAATTGCCCTTTCAAATATGCCTGAAATCGATGTGGAAAACCGCAAAGAAACAGGAATTTGGAAATTTGCTACGACTCCACGGATGTCTTCTTACCTCCTTGCCTTTGCTGCCGGAGATCTTCAAGGGATCACGGCCAAAACAAAAAATGGCACTCTCGTAGGTATCTATTCAACCAAGGCCCATCCCTTGAAAAACTTAGAATTTTCTCTTGATGTAGCGGTACGTGTCATCGAATTTTATGAAGACTATTATGGCGTGAAGTATCCAATTCCTCAATCCCTCCATGTAGCGCTTCCTGACTTCTCAGCTGGAGCGATGGAAAACTGGGGCTTGGTGACTTATCGTGAAGTCTATCTCCTTGTAGATGAAAACTCAACTGCAGTTAGCCGTCAACAAGTTGCTCTTGTAGTCGCTCACGAATTGGCTCACCAATGGTTTGGTAACCTGGTAACCATGAAGTGGTGGGATGACCTCTGGTTGAACGAAAGTTTTGCCAACATGATGGAATATGTATCTGTCAATGCCATCGAACCAAGCTGGAATATCTTTGAAGACTTCCAAACAACAGGTGTTCCATTGGCTTTGAAACGCGATGCAACCGATGGGGTTCAATCTGTCCATGTAGAAGTCAAACACCCTGATGAAATCAATACTCTTTTTGACCCAGCCATCGTCTATGCGAAGGGAAGCCGTCTCATGCATATGCTTCGCCGCTGGTTAGGGGATGATGCTTTCCGTAAAGGACTCAAAGCTTACTTTGAAAAACACCAATATGGCAATACCATCGGTCGTGACCTTTGGAATGCCCTAGGTGATGCTTCTGGTCGTGATGTAGCAGCCTTCATGGATTCTTGGTTGGAACAACCTGGTTATCCAGTCCTTACAGCAGTGGTAGAAAATGATACCTTGAAGATCAGCCAAAAACAATTCTTCATCGGAGAACATGAAGACCAAGGCCGTCAATGGGTTGTGCCATTGAACAGCAACTGGTCTGGTATTCCAGATACACTTGAAACAGAAACGCTTGAAATCCCAGGTTATGCTGCCCTTGCTGCTGAAAATAGTGAACCGCTTCGTTTCAATACGGAAAATACAGCCCACTACATTACCGATTACCAAGGAGAGCTCTTGGATGCGATTGTAGACAATATGGCTTCCTTGGATAACTTGAGCAAGCAACAAATCCTTCAAGAACGCCGTCTCTTGGCAGAAAGTGGTGTCATCTCTTATGCAAGTCTCTTGCCAGTCATCGAGAAATTGACCCAAGAAAGATCTTATTTGGTTGTATCAGCAGTTTCATCAATCCTTCAAGGTCTCAGCCTCTTTGTGGATGAAGGAACTGAAGTAGAAGCAGCTTATAAGAAGTTGCTCGTGACCTTCAACCAATTCAACTTTGAACGCCTTGGTTTTGAACCAAAAGCCGGAGAAGCGGATGAAGATGAAATGGTTCGTCAATTGGTTATTTCAAATATGATCAAGGGAGACGATGCCAAAGCAAGCGCTAAAGCAAGTGAAATCTATGCAGCCCATGCAGAGGATATCAGCAAGCTTCCAGCCGCTATTCGTTTGCAAATTTTGATTAACCAAATCAAACACCATGAAAGCAAAGAATTGACTGATTTGTACTTGAACACTTATGCTCAAGCGACAGATGGTAACTTCAAGCGTCAATTGTCTACAGCTCTGGCTTATACAACCGATGCAGACACAGTTGAAAAGATTTTGACAGAGTGGAAGAACAAGGATGTTGTGAAACCACAAGACTTAGCAATGAGTTGGTATTTCACCTTCTTACATCATGAGTTCACTCAAGAATCTGCCTGGACTTGGGCGCGTGAAAATTGGGAATGGGTCAAAGCAGCCCTTGGCGGAGACATGAGCTTTGACAAGTTTGTCATCTACCCAGCCAATACCTTCAAAACAGCAGAGCGCTTAGCAGAATTCAAAGCCTTCTTTGAACCACAATTGTCTGATATGGCTATCAGCCGAAACATCAGCATGGGAATCAAGGAAATCGCAGCGCGTGTGGATTTGATTCAACGGGAAAAAGCAGCAGTAGAAGCCGCTATCCTTGCGACAAAATAGATTTAAAAAAATCGATACAGAAATTTCTGTATCGATTTTTTAGCGTCCTTTGAATCTTATTTGAAATACCAGTGGTGTTTGAGGCTGGCAAAAATCGCCTTGCTGGTGATAGTGATGATGACCAGTTTGATGAGGTCGGCAAGGATAAAGGGAGCAACGACCAAAGTAAATGCTTTTTGGAGATCGGTATGCGTGACCAGCATAAAGCCGATAGCTCCTGACACAAAGAGGAGAGCACTACTGAGGAGATTGGCCAAAAAGATAGTGACAAGGCTGGATTTAGCACTCGTGAACAGAGACGTGATCCATGCTCGGAATGGGAAGAAGAGGAGGAAACCAGCAGTAGGACCAAGGAAATGCGAAGCGCCACCAGCACCGCCGGCAAATACTGGAAAACCTAAGAAGCCTAGAAGTAGGTAGAGGCAGACAGTGACAAAGGCATGGCTGGGTTTATAGATGGTCCCGATGATCCCGATCATGAGTGTCTGCAGGGTCAAAGGAATTGGACCAAAGGGAATGGTGAATTGAGATAGGACGGAGATCATGGCCACTCCAATGGAGATGAGAACTAAGGGAAAGATTTTCTTCATAACAGTTAACCTCTTTTTTATTTTATGGTAACTATTCTACAATAAGGGGTTCATCCTGTCAATAGCCCGCACTTTTTTTAGGATTTTTTAAGTAAAAATTTAGGCAGGCTTAAGACTCCTGAAGTATAATCGCCTTACTAAAGGATCGAGCTCCCTTTAAATTTTAAAAGACAAGTACTTGTACAAAAAGATAAAAGGTAAAAAGATGAATCAAAAAGAAACAAAACAAGTTGTCGAAACGCAAGAAGCAAAAGAAAAAATGGTTGTCCTAAAACGAAGTCCTAAGTGGTGGATTGGAATGGCAGCAGTTGGTGGATTGTTGGTCGGTGCTGGAAGTGGCTTTGGTGTCGGTGTCATCGCCTCTCAATCTTCCAATAACCAACAATTTTCTCAACCGGTCCAAACGGGTCAGGACCAAGGATCCAATCAGCAACAAAATAGTCAAAATAGCAATCCTTCACAAGGAAACCAGCAAAATGGTGGCCCACAAGGGAATGGTCCAGATAATGGCATGAACCAATCTGGAGGACAAGAAGGGAACCAGGGTTCCTCTAAAAAGTCCAATAAGAAGAATTCAAAAAATAAAAATAAGACGAGTGATAGTCAAAGTAAGAAAGAAAACACGACAAACTCATAGGATTAGCCTTCCTCAGGCAGGCTGAATTTGATCATAAAACCAAGTTCTAAACTATAGGAAATGAAGGGAAGTCGTGTTATAATGGTTAAGAATAGATTAGAAAGACTCACTCACGAAAGAGAAGAGGATACGACAATGATTAAAATTCTATTGGTCGAAGATGACCTTGGTTTGTCAAATTCAGTATTTGATTTTTTAGATGATTTTGCGGATGTCATGCAGGTCTTTGACGGAGAAGAAGGTCTTTACGAAGCAGAAAGCGGGATCTATGATTTGATTTTGCTGGACCTGATGCTTCCTGAAAAAGACGGCTTCCATGTCTTGAAAGAATTGCGTGAAAAAGGCGTGACAACCCCTGTTTTGATCATGACAGCCAAAGAAAGTCTGGATGACAAAGGACACGGCTTTGAGCTGGGGGCAGACGATTACCTCACCAAGCCTTTCTACCTAGAAGAGCTCAAGATGCGGATTCAAGCCCTCTTGAAGCGCTCAGGAAAGGTCAATGAAAACACCCTTAATTATGGCAATTTGAAGGTCAATTTATCTACCAATTCGACTTATGTGGATGGGAAAGAAGTGGAACTTCTTGGGAAGGAATTTGATCTCTTGGTCTACTTCCTTCAAAACCAAAATGTCATCCTTCCAAAGACACAGATCTTCGATCGTCTTTGGGGCTTTGATAGTGACACAACCATCTCTGTTGTTGAGGTCTATGTTTCAAAAATTCGTAAGAAATTAAAAGGTACTGATTTCGTTGAGAGCTTGCAAACATTGCGCAGTGTGGGGTATATCTTAAAAGATGTTAACAAGGATTAAGAAAACCGTCGGGGAAGATGATTTTTCCTACTTCATCCGATATTTTGGTCTCTTCACCTTGATATTCTCAGCCATGACCTTGATAATCATCCAGGTCATGCGCTCGAGTCTCTATACAACGGTCGATGAGAATCTCAAGACTCTCAGTCAGGATCCCTACTCGCTTGTAGCGATTGCTTATCGAGACCAGCGACAGTCAAATACCAAAGGAGATGATAATGATCATGAGATGATGATCCCAGATCATGATAAATCAGAACCTAAAGGAGATGTCACATCCAATACCACTGTTGTTTTGCTCAATAAAAAATATGAAAACTTGACAACCGGTAATGGGTTTTTAAACTTCAAAACGGTGACGTTTGGTCGAAAGCTCCTCAACAAGGTTTCCCAGCTCCAAATTACAAACAGCTATGGGAAAAAAGAAAGTTACCGGGCCTATATGGCAGAGTTGAGTTTATCTGATGATGAAAGTGATAGTGACATCAAGTATGCGGTTGTCATGACCAATATCAGTCAACTAGAGCAGACCAGTGAAGAGCACGAAAGTCAAATCGCCCTCATCATGATCTGCTTCTGGGGAATCTCCTTATTCGCTAGCCTCTTCTTAGCACGTCTCAGCGTCAAGCCCCTTCTTGAGAGTATGCAAAAGCAAAAGGCTTTCGTGGAAAATGCTTCCCATGAGTTGCGGACGCCTTTAGCAGTTCTGCAAAATCGCCTCGAAACGCTTTTTAGAAAGCCTGAAGCGACCATTATGGAATCGAGTGAGAATATTGCATCCAGCTTGGATGAAGTTCGAAATATGAAGCTCTTGACCACCAACCTTCTTAACATTGCCCGAAGAGATGACGGCTTGAAACCAGAGATGGAAGATATCGAACCAAGCTTTTTCGATCAGACCTTCTCGAATTTTGAGATCATTGCGGAAGAAAATGACAAACTCTTCCGAGGAGATAATCAGGTGGACAAAGTCATTTGTTCTGACAAGACACTCCTCAAGCAATTGATGACCATTCTCTATGACAATGCCTTGAAATATACCGATGAAGATGGCGAGATCCAGTTTGAAGTCCAGTTGAAGGATAAAAATCTTCTTTTGAGAGTATTGGATAATGGTCCAGGGATTCGAGATGAGGATAAGAAACGGATTTTTGATCGTTTTTACCGGGTCGACAAGGCCAGAACCCGTCAAAAAGGTGGATTTGGCTTGGGACTATCCCTCGCTAAGCAGATCGTAGAAGCCTTTAAAGGGACCATTCAAGTCAAAGATAATAAACCAAAAGGGACCATCTTTGAAGTGAAATTATCCATTAAGACGGAAAGTCGTAAAAAAAATCGTTCATAATCTTTTAAAAATAGAAAAGAGGAAAACCTATGAGTTCAAAAATGTTGCACACTTGCCTTCGTGTGGAAAACTTAGAAAAATCAATCGCTTTTTACCAAGATGCTTTTGGTTTTGAAGAAAAACGTCGGAAAGATTTCCCAGACTACAAGTTTACTATCGTGTACTTAGGCCTGCCTGGAGATGACTATGAGTTAGAATTGACTTACAATTACGATCATGGTCCATATGTGATCGGAGACGGCTATGCTCACGTCGCATTGAGTACTCCTGATCTAGAAGGTTTGAATGCTGAACACAAGGCTAAAGGCTATGAAGTGACGGAACCAAAAGGTCTTCCAGGGACGCAACCGAATTACTATTTTGTTGTAGATCCAGATGGTTATAAGGTAGAAGTCATTCGCGAAAAATAAGAGTGATTAAAAATTAGGGCCGTTGTCGGCGACGACAGTCGGCCTCTTTTTTATGAAACCATTTACAAAAAAGGAATGTTTTTTCGAGAGAAATTTGCTATAATAAAGTTATGAGATTCAAACACACGAAAACTATTTTATTAATCATTATAAATCTCCTTTTTCTGAGTCTTTTGTATATCGGGTATCAAAAGATTCAAAGGCTTCGTGAACAAAAAGCCTATCAGGATCAGTTTGCCAAGGTCACCCAATTAGAGAAAAGCTCTGAAAAAGGGAAAGATGTTCAAGTTCAGGAAGGAATTTTAGGAACTTCTTATGTGACCGCTTTTTATCCTACTAAGGATGGACAGCCTGTTGAGATTATTAAAGAGAAGATCCAAGAAGACCTTCAGCGTTTAGGAACCGATGAAAAAACCAAAGAACCAAAGCATTTGACCTTCTACCATAGTGAAGAAGCAGAAGCGCCTTTTGTCGGCTATCACCCTATCCAAATCAAACGGGCGGAGTACCAGTACAAAAAAGGGAAATTCATCAAAGATGAGACGGTGAAGCTGCCCCTCTTTTACTTGGATGATGAGAACAATCCTCTGACCCTTAGCCAAGTTTTTGCGGATCCAGATGGAGCCAAGCAGATCTTTTTGGAGGAATTACGGGGAAATCTAGCCTTTCGTCAGCTGGATGAGGAAAGCATTGATCAAATGGTAGCCCACTTCTCAGAGTTGGATTTGAGCCAATGGGAATTCCAATATGAAAAAGGAAACTTCACCATTCCATTTCCAACTAAGGTTAAGGGAGACGATACCTTCACTGTTCCCTTGTCTAAATTCTATGACGTGATTGATACAGAGCGCTTGCTTCCTGATGATCTAGCTTCTTACGAATCCTATATAGAAGAACGCCACCGTAAGATGATTGCCCTGACTTTTGATGATGGACCAGATCCAACCACGACCCCTCAGGCACTTGCCATCTTAAAGAAATACAATGCCAAAGCTACCTTCTTTATGGTCGGAAAAAATGTCAGTGCGAATCCGGATATTGCTAAGCAAGTCCGCAAAGAAGGTCATCAAATCGGGAACCATACTTGGGATCACCCTCAATTGCCAAAATTGAGCTTGGATAATGCTAAAAAAGAGATCTTGGATACCCAAGAAGCTATTCAAAAAGCGACAGGAGTGCAGACCAAGATTACCCGTCCTCCGTATGGAGCTATCAATAACGCTATCCAATACGGTATCGACCAATCCTTCATCATGTGGGATGTTGATAGCCTAGATTGGAAGACACATAATACGACGGCTATTCTCAATGAAGTGAAAAAAGAAGTCAAACCGGGTTCGATTATCCTCATGCATGATATCCATCAAACCACGATTGACGCTCTACCGACCGTCCTTGACTACCTCAAATCACAAGGCTATACCTTTGTAACGGTGGATGAATTGTTGGATTACCAACTTGAAAGTCATCGCATTTATTACAATGGAAATTAATATAAAAATCCTCTGCAGTTCATTCACTAGCAGAGGATTTTCTTATTCATTTAAATAGAGTTCTGAATTTTTTAAAACTAGTTCACGTACAGAAGCGTATTTTTTTAAGGATTTGAGTTCTTCTGGGTGAGTGATAAAGGTAATCACATAGCCATCCCGCCCCATTCGACCTGTTCGACCAGCGCGGTGGGTATAGGTCTCCATATC
The DNA here is from genome assembly GCF_001069785.1 of Streptococcus parasanguinis. Classification (GTDB taxonomy): domain Bacteria; phylum Bacillota; class Bacilli; order Lactobacillales; family Streptococcaceae; genus Streptococcus; species Streptococcus parasanguinis_T. The sequence continues at coordinate 33,376 of NZ_JVSR01000073.1, read as the reverse complement.
ACGGGGAATATCGTAGTTAATCACACACTCAAGATGTTCAATATCGATTCCACGAGCGACCAAATCGGTGGCCAACAAAAGGGTTAGCTGATGGTCTTTGAAGCGTTCCAGAATGACCTTGCGGTATTTGACATTGACATCACTGGCGAGCGACACGGCCTCAACACCCCGGTATTGTAGTTTTTCTTCAGCACTCCCCAGATCAGACAGGCTGTTGAAAAAAGCCAGACCACGAAAATCTTCGACGTAGGCGAGTTTACGGAGCAATTCGACCTTGTCCCGCTTATCCACTTGCATATAAAAATGTTGGATATTGTCCAAAGAAACTCCATCAACCGTAACGCGAAGAGTATTTTCCTCTAGTTGGTCTGGATCGACCTTGGCTGTGGCGCTCATATAGATATATTGGTGGTCACGGGGAGCATAGTGGCTGATCTTGTCGACGAAGTGGTACTGAGAATCGCTCAGTAATTGGTCGAATTCATCTAAAATGATGGTTTCTACATTCATCATTTTGATCTTTTTCAGCTTGATCAGTTCAAAGATCCGACCAGGCGTCCCAACCAGGATTTCGGGTCCTTTTTTGAGTCGTTCGATTTGCCGTTTTTGACTGGATCCTGAAAGGAAGAGTTGTGTCTGGAGACCGAGAGGCTCTGCCCATTGTTTGGTGACATCAAAAATTTGTCCTGCTAATTCTGTATTAGGGGCCAAAATCAAGAGTTGTTGGGCCTTCTTCGGTTTGAGTTTGAGCAAGCTCGGAAAGAGGTAGGCGAGAGTCTTACCAGTACCGGTAGGACTGATCCCGAGGACATTTTCTCCTTCATAGATAGGGGAGAAGATTTGTTCCTGAATTTCAGTGAATGTATCAAATCGGAGTGTTTCTAACTGGTCTTTCCAGCTTTGTGGAAATTGTTCTTTCATTCTTTTTCATCCTTAAATTGTATTCCAGCGCTCTGACGCATCTGGTAGAGGGTTTCATGGACCTGAGCAGCCGTTTGTAACCATTCGAGATAAGCAGCCTCTTTTTGACCAGCCATGGCATGGGCAAAGGCTTCTGCCTCTTCTTGCATTACATGACTACAAGGCGTGAGAGGAAGATCGATGACTTCACCAGCATGGCTGACAAATTGGGCCTGGTTGATAGCTGCTACAGCATTTAGAGTCAGCGTTCCAGTCTTGGTATAGATTTCAGCAGGTAAATGGCTGGTGATATTTTTCCCCGCCTGAATGGCAACCTGAAATTCTGGATAAATCAAGACACCCTGACCATAGAGATCAACCAAATTGGGTAATTGCTGAGCGGTGTAGTGGCTCGAGATTGGAGCTCCAAAGAAGCCAATGGCCAGGTAGAGGCAGTAGACACCCAGATCCATCAAGGCCCCACCTGCATAGACATCTGAGAAAATATTGGGTATCTCACCTGCTAGAAGAGCAGGCAACTTGGAAGAATATTTGGCAAAGGTAAAGTTGGCGCCTAGTATTTCCTGATTAGAGAGGAAGTCTTTAACCACTTGAAAGGCTGTTTCTTGGTAATTTCTAGCAGCTTCAAAGAGATAGACCTGGTGCTCCTTAGCAAGCTTGACCAGTTCCTTCCATTCAGAAGGCTTCGTCACAGCCGGTTTTTCAATGATGACATGCTTCTTTGCTAAAATAGCAAGCTTGGCCTGAGCGAAGTGAAGAGAATTAGGGCTGGCAATGTAGACTACGTCCAGCGCACTGTCTAAGAAATCGACCAAGTCTGTATAGCAAGAGATCGCTCCATAAGGCTCACCAAAATCTTGAGCCTTCTTCATCTTTCTGGAATAGACAGCCTGCAAGTGATAGTGACCCGTTTGGTGAGCAGCATTTATAAACTCATGTGAAATCCAACTCGTTCCAATAATTCCAAGCCTTAGCATAAGATGTCCTCCCGTAATCAATTCACTCTATTATACCATGAAAAGGGGGAGGGGACAGTATAAAGTAGAAAATATGCACTGATTATTGTATAATGAAGTGATATGCTTAGAAGGGAAAACAATAGGATTGAGAAATTCAGAATTACTGATCATTATTCCTGCTTATAATGAGAGTGGAAATATTGAAAAAACAATCAAGATGATTGAAGAACATACACCTGAATTTGATTATGTCATTATCAATGATTGTTCTACAGATCATACACTTGAAATTTGTCGCAATAACAACTTTAATGTTATCGATTTACCGATTAATTTAGGAATTGGTGGTGCTGTCCAGACTGGTTATCAATATGCAGTTAAAAATGGCTATCAATATGCTGTTCAAGTGGATGGAGATGGTCAGCATAATCCTGAATTTATCAGAAAGATGCTTCAAGTCCTTCAAGAGAAGAATGTGAACATGGTGATTGGCTCTCGTTTCATTGAAAATCAAGGTTTCCAATCCTCCTTCGCGCGACGGATTGGAATTTCATTTTTTGAAAAATTAATTAAGATTTTAACCGGTCAAAAGGTAACAGATCCAACTTCTGGTTTACGAGTTGCTGACCGAAAAGTAATTGAGGAATTCGCCAAGCAATATCCAAGTGATTATCCAGAACCAGAGACGATTGTGTCCCTGTTAACCTCAGGCTATTCCGTTGCAGAAGTGCCTGTATTAATGAACGAACGAGAACACGGAGAATCATCGATTACATTCAGTAAGTCTGTTTACTATATGATCAAAGTGACAATGGCAATGCTATTGGCTAGAATTGGTGGAGGATATAAGAAATAACATGCTAAATATTTGGTTAACCCTTATTGTAATTATTTTTATCGTTTATATTCTACGCCTAGTTGCAAAGAAAGTCGTTGAACTGAGAAATGTCATTTCTTGGCTCATTCTTTGTTTGCTATCGTTGCCAGTCATTTGGTTTCCTAATTTGATTGGAGCAATATCTTTATTTCTTGGTATTCAGACACTAAGTAACTTTATTTTTTTATTAAGTACATTTTTATTAATATTTTTAATTTTTTCATTAACTCGTACTGTATCAAAACAATCAGTACAGATTAAGAAATTGTCACAAACGATTGCTTTATTAAGAAGTGAGAATGAAAATGAACAATAAAGTAAATAGGAGTATTTATTTTTGGAATTTTGCAGGAAATATAGCAGCAGCTGCAGTCTCAATATTGTATTTGATTATTGTCTCTCGTTATACTTCCGCAAGTGATGCTGATAATTTTAGTTTGGCTTATGCAATTGGAAACCTATGGGTTGTAATTGGTATTTTTCAAGTTAGAAATTATCAGGCGACTGATTTGAAAGAAACGTACTCGTATTTGGAATATTGGCTAACTAGGGTTATTACAGTTTGTTTAATGTTAGTTTCACTATTTCCGTATTTATTTTTTAGTGGAAATAATGTTGGAAAAGGGGATTTATTTTTAATTATAATCCTAACAGTTATTTATCGTTCATGTGATGCTTTTTCTGATTTATTCCAAGGATTATTTCAACAACATGAACGTTTAGATATTGCAGGGAAATTAATGGTGCTTCGTTATAGTTTAAGCACAATCATTCTCCTAATTAGTTTGTTACTTTCAAATTCTTTAATTTTTTCTTTAATTTGTTTATGTTTTTTTAATGTTCTTTTTGTTTTTGGGGGTGATTACATCCAATCCAAACAAATAAGAACGATACCTTTTAATCAGATTTCATCTGCTACATTTAAGCGATCAATTAGCATCATGAAAACTTGCCTTCCATTGTTTGTCAACGGCTTTTTATTGGTATATGTATTGAATTATCCAAAACAAGTGATTGATAAATTGCTAGTAGAGGGCGTATTACGTGAAGGTGCTCAAAGGGATTTCAGTATTCTATTCATGCCTGTTTTCTTTATGAGTTTATTTGTATTAGCACTAAGACCGTTAATAACCGATTTGGCAAAACAATGGTCAGAAAAAAGATTTTATACATTTAATGCTATGATTCGTAAGATTTTATTATTGCTTATGATTTTGGGACTAGTAGTATCAATACTGGCCTATTTGATAGGGATTCCTATTTTGAATATTATAAGTGGTATTGATTTATCAAATTATAGTTTATTACTTACTATTTTAGTGCTTTCCGGCTTTTTATATTCTATAGCTTCTGTCATAGGTGATTTTTTAATTATATTGAGGAAACAAGTCTATCTACTCTATGTTTATGTCGCAATGGCGTTATTGACGAATATTCTTACGCCTATAGCGATGAGGGAGTTTGGCTTGTTTGGAGCAGGGCTTAGTTTTGTTATTGTTATGTTGTTTTACACCATTGCTAGTTGGATTGTCTTTGTAATTATGAGAAGGAAGGAGATTCAAAAATATGAATCAGTGGAATGATCATACATTTGTAATCTGTGCTTATGGGGATAGTCCTTTTTTAGAGGATTGTATAAACTCGTTATTAAGCCAAACCGTAAAAAGTAATATCATTTTGTATACTTCTACTCCAAGTGTATTTATCGAAAGTATTTGCCAAAAATATGCCATTCCGTTTAATACAACTGTAGGTGGCGGGATTGGGAAAGATTGGAATAATGCTTTATCTTTTGTTACTACCCAATATGCTACAATAGCCCATCAAGATGATTATTATGAGCCAACCTATTTAATGGAAATTCAAGAGAGGATAAAGAAGCATCAAGATGCTATCATTCTTTATTCTGATTATTTTGAAGAAAAAAATGGAGAGGTTATTAAACCGACTTCAAATCTAAAAATCAAATCATTAATGTTAAAAACAATCTCATTATTCCCTAAAACTAAGTGGTGGAGAAATCGGATACTTGCTTTTGGAAATCCAATTTGTTGCCCTGCTGTAACTTATAATTTAGAATTGGTTAAGGGCTTTAGATTTGATGAGGAATGGAGAGTTAGTCTTGATTGGCTTGCCTGGTACCATTTGGCTAAATTTGATGGCAGATTTGTATATGTTCCAAAAAAATTAATGTGCCATCGTATTCATGAAGACTCTGAAACGAGTAATACCATTAGTGACAATACTCGAACAAAGGAAGATTACATGATGTTTAAACTCTTTTGGCCAAACGGATTAGCGAAATGTTTAAATCGTTTTTATAAAAAGAGTCAGGATACGAATGGTTAAAGATTGCGTTCTCGAGGTTTGATAACAATATAAAAGTTTGAATATCTTAATTATTTGCAAAACTATGGGTTCTATTAAAATATATAAAGGATAAGATTGTGAAAGAAGCGCCTAAGATTAGTGTCATTATTCCAGTATATAATGCAGAATTATATCTCAAAAGATGTATAGATTCCGTTTTGAATCAAAGTTTTAAATCATTTGAAATTATTGCAATTGATGATGGTTCAAAGGATAATTCGTTTAAAATATTGAATGAATACCAACAATTTTCTCCAAATATTAGAACTTTGAGTCGAGAAAATAAAGGTGCAGCCTATACTAGAAATGAAGGTATCAAGCTTGCAAAAGGTGAATTCATCATGTTTATCGATAGTGATGATTATATAAACCCAGATTACTTGCAGGTGTTTTATGATGAAATATCAAGTGGGATAGATGATGCAGTTATTGGTGGTCTTCAGAGAGTAAACCAAGATGGTAAACAACTATTTTCTATCCAATTGGGTAAAGATAAATGGTCGAAATATAGATCGATTTCACCATGTGCTCGCATCTATAGAAAAAAATTTTTAGTAGATCACGAACTTTCTTTTCCAGATATTCCGCTGGCTGAGGACTTGTTGTTCAGCTTAACGGTATATACAAAATCTGAAAATATAAGAACTATCTCATATTGTGGATATAATTGGTTTTTCAATGAGAATAGTGCGTCTAATACATTAAATAAAGGATTTAATCCAAATTTAGATATCAAGAATGTACTTGATAAAATAGCAGCGATTATCCCTAAAGATTTTTCTGAAACTAAATTAATTAAATTTTTTATAAAAAAATTTACTCTTTATTGGTTATTGGACGGTGGGAGACACTCTACAAGTGCAGAGTTTTTACGTCAATATAAAGAAATTAATGATTGGATCAGGATAAATGGAATGAAGTCCACTCTTTCTGTTTTTAATCGAGAAATTAGAGATGAGAGGTTTATGGTTAAACTAGCTATCTTTACAATGAACTTGATTGAAAAGCTCGGTTTATTAAAACTGTTTGCAAAACTGTATTGTAAAGGGTAGTTAGAAGATATACAGTTTACTGATAAGTTAGTAGCAGATGTTAATAGGAGCAATGAATGGTTATATCAGTTGTAGTCCCATGTTTTAACGAAGAAGAATCGATTCCATTATTTTATCGAGAAATGGAACGTGTTCGGATGAAGATGGGAGAAAAGTTTGAATATATTTTTATAAATGATGGCTCTTCAGATGGTACACTATCCGTTCTTCGAAAGCTACATGTTACAGATTCAAATGTGCACTACCTTTCTTTTTCTCGAAATTTCGGGAAAGAGGCGGCGCTGTACGCTGGACTTGAGCGTGCTAGTGGTGAATATGTGACGGTCATGGATGTAGATCTGCAGGATCCACCGGAGTTATTGATCGAAATGAAGCAGAAGTTGGAGGAACAGCCTGATTTAGACTGTGTCGGAACGAGACGCGTAACCCGTGATGGGGAACCTCCGATTCGCTCTTTCTTTGCACGGATGTTTTATAAATTGATCAATCATATTAGCCAAGTAGAAATGGTTGACGGGGCGCGTGATTTTCGTTTGATGCGTCGTCCTATGGTCGATGCGATCCTTGAACTATCGGAGTACAATCGTTTTTCAAAAGGGATTTTTGCTTGGGTAGGATTTGAAACAGAATACCTCGAATATAAAAATGTTGAGCGAGTGGCAGGAGAGACGTCTTGGAATTTTTGGTCCCTCTTTAAGTACTCGATTGAAGGGATTGTCAATTTCTCGGATGCCCCATTAAACATTGCCTTTATTGGTGGACTGTTATCTTGGATTTTGGCCTTTATCATGATGATTTTGATTGTAATCCGTACCTTGGTCTTTGGGGATCCTACTTCAGGTTGGCCATCCCTTATGACAGTGATTCTTTTCCTGGGAGGGTTCCAATTATTGACCATTGGGATTTTAGGGAAATATATCGGTAAGATTTTCATGGAGACTAAGAAACGTCCAATCTATGTAATCAAAGAGAAAAGCAAGTAAAAAGCAGAAAACTTCTGCTTTTTTTGCTATAATGATAGGGATAAAGCATTTGAAAGGAACGTAACATGATTTTAATTACAGGTGCAAATGGTCAACTTGGAACGGAGCTTCGCCATTTGTTAGACGAACGAAATGAAGAATATGTAGCTGTTGATGTAGCTGAAATGGATATCACAAATTCAGAGAAAGTAGACGAGGTATTTGCGGAAGTAAAACCAACCTTGGTCTACCACTGTGCTGCCTATACAGCTGTTGATGCTGCGGAAGATGAAGGTAAAGAGTTGGACTATGCCATCAACGTGACGGGTACGGAAAATGTAGCAAAAGCGTCTGAAAAACACGGTGCAACCTTAGTTTATATCTCAACCGACTACGTTTTTGATGGGAAAAAACCAGTGGGACAAGAATGGGAAGTAGACGATCAACCAGATCCTCAAACAGAGTACGGTCGTACCAAACGTATGGGGGAAGAATTGGTTGAAAAACATGTTTCCAATTTCTATATCATCCGTACGGCTTGGGTTTTCGGGAACTACGGTAAGAACTTTGTCTTCACCATGCAAAACCTTGCCAAGACTCATAAGACTTTGACGGTCGTTAATGACCAACATGGTCGTCCAACCTGGACACGTACTCTTGCTGAGTTTATGACTTATTTGGCTGAAAACCGTAAGGAATATGGTTATTACCACTTGTCTAACGATGCGAAAGAAGATACAACTTGGTATGACTTTGCAGTTGAAATCCTCAAAGATACGGATGTAGAAGTGAAGCCAGTGGATTCTAGCCAATTTCCAGCTAAGGCAAAACGCCCACTGAACTCCACGATGAGCTTGGCAAAAGCGAAAGCTACAGGATTCGTTATTCCAACTTGGCAAGATGCCTTGAAAGAGTTCTATAAACAAGAAGTGAAATAAGATCAAATAGAAGCGGCCCTCAAGGGTCGCTTTTCTGTTTGGATTAGGCAAAAAGCCTAGAAAATGGTATAATTGAATAGACTGTGAATGATTTGAAAGGGAACTCTATGCAACATGTTTTTATTATCGGAAGTCGTGGGCTTCCGGCTCAATATGGCGGTTTTGAGACTTTTGTGGATCAATTGGTTTCGCATCAAGTGTCTCCAGATATTCAATACCATGTTGCCTGCCTTTCTAATGATCAAGCTTATCAACATTTTGACTACAAGGGTGTGGATTGTTTTACCATTAAAGCCCCTAAGCTTGGGCCTGCGCGTGTCATCGCCTATGATATGATGGCCATCAACTATGCCTTGAAGCTTATTAAGAAACAAGGAATTGAACAGCCGATTTTTTATGTCTTAGGAAATACAATCGGAGCCTTTGTGGCGCCCTTTGCGCGTAAGATTCATAAGATAGGCGGAAGATTTTATATCAATCCAGATGGACTGGAGTGGAAGCGGGCCAAGTGGGCTAAACCGATCCAAGCCTATCTCAAGTATTCTGAAAAGATCATGACGCGCCATGCGGACTTGGTAATTTCAGACAACCCAGGTATTGAGTCTTATATCAAGGAAGCCTATCCTTGGTCCAAGACGACCTATATTGCTTATGGGACGGACCTATCTCCGACCAGCCTAAATAGTCAGGATAATAAGGTCCGAGAATTCTATCACAAGTGGCAGACTCAAGAGAAAAACTATTACCTAATTTTGGGCCGCTTTGTCCCAGAAAATAATTATGAGACTGCCATTCGTGAATTTATGGCCTCTTCCACCAAACGGGATTTGGTGATTATTTGTAACCAAGAAGGCAATCCCTATTTTGAGGAGCTCCGAGTTCGAACTGGATTTGATCAGGATCCTCGTGTTAAGTTTGTAGGAACGGTCTATGATCAAGACCTGTTGAAGTATATCCGTAAAGAAGCCTTTGCCTATATCCATGGTCATGAAGTGGGCGGAACCAATCCTGGTCTCCTAGAGGCTCTTGCTCAGACGGATCTCAATTTAGTTTTAGGGGTCTCCTTTAACCAAACGGTTGCAAAAGATTCGGCTCAATATTGGACTAAAGAAACTGGAAATTTGGCGCATTTGATTAACCAGGTCGATCCTTTAGAAGACGTATCTGAATGGGGGCAACGAGCCAAGGCCAATATGAAGCAAAACTTTACCTGGGAAAAAATTGTAGGTGAGTACGAGGAATTATTCTTATCATGAAAGTAAATATCTTGTTGTCCACCTATAATGGTGAACAGTATCTAAAAGAGCAGGTCAAAAGTATCCAAGACCAGACTTATCCAGACTGGCAACTCTTGATCCGAGATGATGGGTCAACCGATGGTACGGTAGAGATCATTCAAGAGTTAGTTGCCCAGGATGAGCGCATTCGCTTTATCAATCAAGGTGCTATCGAAAATCTCGGCGTTATCAAGAGTTTCCATACGCTTCTGAAATATGAAAAAGCTGATCTTTATTGCTTCAGTGACCAAGATGATGTCTGGCTTCCTGAAAAAATTGCTCTTCAAGTAGCAGAAGCGGCCAAGCATCCTCAAGAAGAGCCTTTGCTGGTCTACACAGATCTAAAAGTGGTTGATGAAAACTTGAACGTGCAGCATGAGAGTATGATTCGCACCCAGTCTGATCATGCCAATACAGAACTGATTCAAGAGCTGACAGAAAATACGGTAACTGGCGGAGTGGCCATGATTAACCACGCTCTGGCGGAGTTATGGACAGGTCAAGAAAAACATGCGCTCCTTATGCATGATTGGTATTTGGCCTTGTTGGCAACTGCCTTTGGGAAGCTCATCTATATCGATCAGCCAACAGAATTGTACCGTCAGCACAGTAGCAATGTTCTGGGGGCTCGTACCCTTAGAAAACGGGTCAAAAACTGGGTTCGCCCTCATATTCTTTTTGCTAAGTATTGGAATCTCATTGAATCCAGTCAAGAACAAGCAAAAAATCTATTGGATCTGCCTGTCAGTTCCCAAACTAAAGAAATTATTGAAAACTTTGTCACCATTATGGATGTTCCACTAAAAGAACGTTTGAGACGGATTCGTAAGTACGGTTACCGGAAGAACCGAGCTTTTCATACGGTTGTGTTTACCAGCTTGATTCTGACAAAGTTTGCATATCGAGGTAAAAAATAATGTTTGACGTTTTTAGTCAGAAAAATCGAATTTTATTACGAGAATTAATCAAAACAGACTTTAAATTACGCTACCAAGGATCGGCGATCGGTTATCTTTGGTCCATTTTAAAGCCCCTGATGACCTTTACGATCATGTATATTGTCTTCATCCGATTCTTACGTTTGGGTGGAGATGTGCCTCATTTCCCAGTTGCCCTCTTGTTGGCCAATGTAATCTGGGGCTTCTTCTCAGAAGCAACATCTATGGGGATGGTGTCGATCGTTAGTCGAGGCGACCTGTTGCGGAAGTTGAATTTCTCCAAACATATCATTGTCTTGTCTGCGATTTCAGGAGCAGCCATCAACTTTGTCATTAACCTTGTAGTGGTCTTGATTTTTTCATTCTTTAATGGGGTGACATTCTCTTGGACAGCCTTGATGGTCATTCCGTTGTTCTTTGAGTTATTCTTGATGGCGACAGGATGCGCACTGATCTTAGCGACATTCTTTGTTCGTTTCCGTGACTTAGGTCAAGTATGGGAAGTACTCCTGCAAGCCGGCTTGTATGCGACGCCAATTATCTATCCGATTACCTTTATTGCAGACCGCAATCCATGGGCTGCTAAGTTGGTCATGATGAATCCTTTGGCTCAAATTATTCAAGACATGCGTTATTTCTTGATTGATAAGGCCAACACCCCTGTCTGGCTTTTGGTGGAAAATAAGTTCTTGGTTTTGATTCCTTATGTTTTACCAATTCTTATTTTTGTCGCTGGCTTTGCTTACTTTAACAAACATGCTAAGAAATTTGCGGAGATTCTCTAATGACAGATAAACAAATTGCAGTAAAAGTAGACCATGTCAGCAAGTACTTTAAGTTGCCAACAGAAGCAACCAATAGTCTTCGAACTGCTCTGGTCAATCGCTTCAAAGGAATCAAAGGCTATAAAGAACAGCACGTTCTCAAGGATATTTCATTTGAAGTAGAAAAAGGAGACTTTTTCGGGATCCTCGGAAGAAATGGTTCTGGGAAATCAACCCTCTTAAAAATTATTTCTGAAATCTATGTACCGGAAAAAGGTACTGTCACTATCGATGGGAAACTGGTGTCCTTTATCGAGCTTGGAGTAGGCTTTAACCCAGAACTGACAGGTCGTGAAAATGTCTATATGAACGGGGCTATGCTTGGCTTTTCAACAGCTGAAATTGATGCCATGTATGATGATATCGTAGACTTTGCTGAGTTGCATGAATTCATGAACCAAAAGCTCAAGAACTACTCATCAGGCATGCAGGTTCGTCTAGCCTTTTCGGTTGCCATTAAGGCCCAAGGCGATATCTTGATTTTGGATGAGGTTCTCGCAGTAGGAGATGAGGCCTTCCAGCGCAAGTGTAACGATTACTTCCAAGAGCGCAAGAAATCAGGGAAAACCACGATTCTGGTTACCCATGATATGGGAGCCGTTAAGAAATATTGTAACAAGGCTGTTTTGATTGAAAATGGTTTGGTGAAGGCTTTAGGGAGTCCAGAAAATGTTGCCAATCAGTACAGTTTTGATAATACAGCTCCTTTGCAACAGGGAGGAGAAGCTAATGGAGCAGGTAATTCAAACCAGGAAGAAAATGTCTTGGTCGAAAACTTTCAGCTTCAGTTGTTAAGTTCGAACAAATTACGCCCTCAGGATCCTATTCAATTCCAGATTGATTTTGATGTTCGTGAAGATATCCAGACCTATATCGCTCTGTCTTTGACGGATATTGATCGGAACATTTGGATCTACAATGATAATTCTATGAATCAACTGATGAGTGGAGCTGGACATAAAACGGTTCATTATACTTGTTCACTGCCAACAGTAAATGACTTGAAAATGAAATTAGAAGTGACAGTAAGGGATGCTGAAGGGCAGATGTTGGCTTTTTCAGATGCTACCCAAACTCCACTGATCTTTATCAATCGAGATGATATAGCTTTGGATGATAAATCAGCAATGGATGCGGCAAGTGGCTTAATCCAACGCAATGGAACATGGTCAATGACTGACTAGACTGAGGGAGATATGGAAACGACGCCTTTTGTTTCGATTATTTGTACGGTTTTTAATAAAGAGCCCTGGCTAAAGAAGACGATTGATAGCTTCTTAGCCCAAGAGACAGAGTTTGCTTATGAGATTATCTTGGTGGATGATGCTTCAAGTGATGGATCTCGTTCCATCATTCAGGATTATCAAGCAAACTACCCTGACCTGATCCGTGGCTTTTATCAGAATGAGAATCAGGGAATCGCCAAAACCTGGGTAGCTATTTGTAAGGAAGCACGGGGGCAATACATTGCTCGCTGTGACGGAGATGATTTTTGGGTTGACCCTTTAAAACTTCAGAAACAGGTTGACTTATTAGAAAGTAAACCTGATTGCAAATGGTCCAATACAGATTTTGATATTTATGATGAAAAAGGAACTCTCGTTTCTAAGGCTGGCTTTGCTAATCATACGATCCCATTAGCAGATACTTATGAAAAGATGCTGGCAACAAGAGGCTTTACCATGGCCTCTACATGGTTAGTAGATAGAGATCTGATGGTAGAAGTCAATCAAGAGTTAGACTTAACGACATCAGATGATACTTTCAACCTCCAATTGGAGCTCTTTCAACGGACTTCTTTAGCCTATCTGGATGAAGCGACAGTTGCTTATACCATTAATCAAGGATCGGATTCTCGTCCTACTGATTTTAAAAAATTAGAACGACGATTTCATAAGTTGTTGAAAACACAACTTGAGTATCTTGATAAATATCCAAATGCCGATTATAAAGAGATGACGAAGATCCTTTTAGATCGTAATAATACTTATGAGATTCGTCTTTCCAAACCAATGGATTCTCTTTCACACATCGGAATGGAGTCTGTTACAATTTATTTTGGTGACGAAGAAAATACTTATTCGGAAGATCGTACCATGACCAAACTTCTTCAAAAAGAAGATAGTCTAGCAATCGAAATTCCGAAGGGAACTTCTGTTATCCGAGTTGATCTGTCTGAAAGTCCAAGTTATTACTCTGATGTTGAATTGAGAGATTCTAACGGAAAGGTTTGCTGGCCAGTTTATAGTAATGGTATCGTTACAGATAATTTGTTTCTTTTTAGTGAACCAGATCCTCAATTGATTTATGAAGTTGAAGAAGAAGGTGTGTATCAACTGAGCTATAAAATAATTTCTATAGATAATCCCTCTGCACCGGATTATATTGGAAAAGTTTTTGCTGCCGAAATGTTAGATTGTCAAAATAGTTTGAAAAATCTTAAGGCAGAGTTACAAGCTACGAAAGAAGCATATAATACAGTCATCCATTCTCGCCGTTGGACGATTCCAACAAAGATCTTGAAATTCTTTAGAATAAGGAAATAATATGCAACGTTTACTTTTATATGTTCACTACAATAAGTTTAATTTTATTAGTGGACATGTACTTTACCAATTAGAAAACATTCGTCCCTTGTATTCACGGGTGGTCTTTATCTCTAATAGTCAGCTACCAGAAGATGTGAAGTCTAATTTAGTAGCACAGCATCTGGTAGACGATATTCTAGAGCGCCAAAATAGTGGCTTTGACTTTGCGGCATGGCGGGATGGAATGAAGACAGTTGGCTTTGACCAACTGGCTCATTTTGATTCGGTTACCCTCATGAATGATACCTGCTTTGGACCTCTTTGGGATCTAGAACCAATTTATCAGCAGTTCGAACAGGATAATGAAGTGGATTTCTGGGGAATGACCAATTACCGGAAAGACAAGGATTTTAACGAGCATATTCAGAGTTATTATCTTAGCTTTAAAAAACAGGTTATTGAATCAAGTACTTTCCATGAATTTTGGCAGGGTGTTCAAGACTTCACCAATGTTCAAGATGTGATTGATAACTATGAAACCAAGGTCACAACGAATTTCTTGGATGCTGGTTTTCGCTATAAGACGGTCTTTGATACCATTCATGAAGACACCACAGGGATGCTCTATCCGGACTTTTCTTACTACAATCCTACAGCGATTCTCAATCATAAGGTTCCTTTCATCAAAGTCAAAACCATTGCAAACAATGAAGGAATTATGCCTTATATTTTCGACGAGTTGGAGCGTGTATCGAACTACCCATTAGACTTGATTCTCAACCACATGTCTATGATTGATCGTCCGGACTATCCTTATCTCTTGTCTCGTAAGTACTTGAAAAATCAGGAATTAGCTGGAGAGTTCGGTAAAAAAGTTGCAGTTCATCTTCATGTCTTTTATGTGGACCTCTTGGAAGAATTTCTAGATGCTTTTCAAGCCTTTCATTTCGCTTATGACTTATGGATCACGACAGATGTAGAAGAGAAGAAGCAGGATATTGAGAAAATTCTTTCTAATCGGGCACAAGATGCGACGGTTGTGGTGACTGGAAACATTGGACGGGATGTATTGCCAATGCTGGTCTTAAAAGAGCAACTCTCAAAATACGATTATGTTGGCCATTTCCATACTAAGAAATCCAAGGAAGCAGATTTCTGGGCTGGTGAATCTTGGCGGAAAGAATTGATCGAGATGTTGGTCAAACCGGCAGATCAAATCCTTGCCAATATGGAGGCCAATCCAAAAGTTGGAATCACCATCGCAGATATTCCAACCTTCTTCCGATACAATCGAATAGTGGTTGCCTGGAATGAAGCCCTCATTTCACCAGAGATGAACAAGGTCTGGGAACGGATGGGAGCGACCAAGACGATTGACTTCAAAAATCTCAATACCTTTGTCATGAGTTATGGGACCTTTGTTTGGTTTAAATACGATGCTTTGAAACCACTCTTTGATTTGAATTTGACAGCGGCAGATGTTCCAGCTGAACCTCTACCTCAAAATTCGATATTGCATGCGATTGAACGTTTGTTGATATATATTGCTTGGGATCAAAAGTATGACTTTAGGATCTCCCAAAACCCACATGTTCTGACACCATTTATTGATAATAAGCAATTGAACAATCGTGAGGATCTTCAACCCCATACCTTCGTGGACTTTAATCAAATTGGGGGGATCAAAGGAGCTTTGAAGTATATCGTAATTGGTCCTGCAAGAGCTGTGAAATATATACTAAAAAGAATGATAAAAAGAAAGTAGAGTAAATTATATGGGAGTTATTGATAAGACTAAAATTAGGAATATTTTAATCGCTATATTTTTAGTATTATTTTCAAGGGTGTTTTTGGCTAGTTTATTTCAGTTTACTATCAATCTTAAAATTATACTATTAATTATTAGTATTGTAATTTATTTTATTCTTTTTGATCCAAAAGATAAAAAGAAATTGCCAATTAATGCTTTTTTTCTGATAATTATTTTCGGTAGTGTAATTTCAGTAGTGAAACCAGTCCAATATGGATTAGATGAAGAGTCTCATTTACCAAACGTAATCAGTATTTCGGATAGTCCTATTTTTAAATATTCTAATGAGAAATTGGAAGATTATAATTCAGTTTTTAAATATGATGCACTAAGAAATCCTAGTAAAAAAGATAAAAATTATTGGTTCAATGTTGAGCATAAGGAAAGTAAAATTAAAGGAGTAAGAGTTGGATTTGATAATCCAGCCTTTATTCCTAGTGCAATTGGATGGAATATAGGTAGATTAATCTCTAAAAAAGTGTTTGTTTCCTATTATTTGGGAAGAATCTTCGAAGTCATAGCATATGCCATTCTAGTATTTATTGCATTAAAAATCAGCAAAGTTTATAGAGAAGCGATATATTTATTTTCTACATTCCCTGCAGTATTGTACATTATAGCAGGTTATCATTATGATTATTTATATTTTGGAGCAACTTTAATTAGTCTTGCTATATTGACAAATATTCTATCAGGTGAACGTAAAATTGATAGAAAATATGCTTTTGTATTTCAATGCTCTACATTACTATTTTCATTTGCAAAATTTCCGTTTGTATTAATTGGAAGTCTATTTTCAATATTGCCAAATAAGTATTATCAGGATAAATCAGTAAGAAAATTCAGTTCAATCCTGTTTGGTTTAAATTTATTCATTTCCTTTACATACGTTGGAATCATTAAATTGTTTGCTTCAGACAATGCTTTGTCAGGCAAAGGACCAGGACTATTATATTTTGTAACACATCCATTACCATTAATTAGAACTTTACTTTTAGCGCCATACGGTATTATTCATGATTTTGTTTCTGAACCATTGAAATATGTTTCAGAATCGTCTCCGTTTTTAATTGCAATTTCGATAGTTACTTTCTTTTTTGCTATGTTTGTCATTGCATTAAAAAATAAAATTGAAATGCCAACATTTTTTAAATATTACTGTCTTCTTTTACTTGCAGGTATTGCCTCATTAATAGTAATTGCTATTTCAGGAGATCCTAGGGTATACCACAAAGGTGATATTACTGTAGGTGGTGTACAAGGTCGTTATTATTATTTTATTCTGATGTTTTTGCCACTTTTTTGTGGATCATGGTTTAGAAAATTATTTGGTTTTTTAGATATGACAATTCAAAATGAAGATTCGAATTTTGAATGTAGTTTGCAATATATGTTAGTGTATTTAAATATTTTAACAATTAGTATCGGAATATACACTCAATTGCAGGGATAAAAAATTTATAGGAAGGATAAAAAATGAAGAGAAAGAGGAAATTAGATTTAAGAGATTTTCTTTTTAAAATTTATAATAAAATAACAAGAACACAAAAGTACTGTATAGCTCTCTTTCTTTTATTTTTTATAAGCAATACTTTCTTAACACAAAATTTGATTTCTAAAGAGATCAAATCAACAGGATCTGTATTATTCTTAGTTAATCAGTTTGGAATTTGGTTTGGAATTGCCTTCTTAATTCTAGTTTTACTAATTTCACAATACGCTTTAAAATGGATTTTTTTCCTTAAAATTTTAGTTTCATACGTAATCTATTTAATACTATCATACTCGATTGATGTTTCGCTTAATATTAATAATCCTAGTTATAAGATTGATCATTTTGAAAAAAACAATTTTTGGCAATTTAATTCTCTAGTATTTATTTTGTCATTGTTAGTGATTTCTTATGTTTTGGGTCAGATCAAAAAATCATATGATAATAAAGCGAATAGAAAAAAATTAGAACCTATTGGGAAAATGTTCGAATATGTCTTGCATTCTAGCGTAGTTTGTTCGTTCATTTTTACTGATTCTAAAATTCTTTCTTTTTTGTATCGTACATCATGGTATGTATCTGGAAATTTTGAGAAATTAGGAGCAGGAAAGTACTCCTTGAGCCAATTTTGGATTTTAGAATTTCATTTGCTACTCTTAAGTTTTTTCCTGACTTTAGTTGGCTTACTTTTTGTAAAAGGACAAGTTGATGTAGTAAAAAATAGGTCTGGTTTTTCGCTAGCTGCATTTACAAGTATTAGTCTTGCAATATTATTTAATACAGGAATTCAATTGGGTCTAGGCCATGGGGAACCTTTGGTTGGATACTCAATATTTCCTGGAGGTGTAATATTTCAGATATTGTGTTTATCTTATCTGTTTATTTTTCTATATATTATCTTTAATAGATATTTATTTACGACAATATTGATTTTATTTGGTGGGGTTCTGTTTATTGTTGCTAATGCTATAAAATTTAGTATGCGTGCGGAACCAATTTTGCCAAGTGATTTGGTCTGGGTATTTCAACCTTCTGTTTTATTTAGTTTTGTAGATGCTTCGGTTTTAATGACTGTGAGTATTTCCTTAGTCATTTTTACGTTTATCTATATAATAGGACGGAGATATATTTATCCAGGTAGAATTATTCGTGCAACGATCTTAAGATTTGTTTTATTAGGACTTATGCTCTTATTGTCCATTAATGTTTATTCTATTTTTAAAAGAAAAGATAATGGAAAAATTATTGATGACGTTCCGATTATTACCTTGTTAAATAATTTCCAAGATACAAAATGGTTAGGAAATTCCATAAACGCTAGATATCGATCGTTGTCATATGTATGGTTGAATCAAATAACAACAGATCCAATTATAGAACCGAAGGGATATAGTAAAGAAAAAATCAAAGAAATTGAGAAGAAATATGATCAAGTAGCTTTAGAAATCAATAAAAATAGAAATGAGTTAATTGATAATCAAACGATTGTTTATGTTTTAAGTGAGAGTTTTGCTGACCCATCAAGAATTGAAGGGGTAAATTTATCTAGAAATCCTATACCAAAAATTCAAGAAATTAAGACAAAAGTTACAAGTGGATTAATGCAATCAGATGGTTATGGTGGTGGAACCGCAAATATGGAGTTTCAAACATTGACAGGGTTACCTTTTTATAATATTAATCCGACAGTTTCTGTATTATACTCAGAGGTTGCTCCTAAAATGAGAAGACTAATTTCAGTTAGTGATTCATTTAATAATAAAGAAGTTATTCATTTCGAATCTCCAATTAATTATTCTAGAAATGTGATTTACAATAGATTGAAATTCAATAAATTTATAAGCATTGATGATAAAAAGAATTATGATTTAGGTTATCAGGAAGTACATATAAGCGATGAATCTACGTATAAGGCAGTATTAAAAGAGATGGATGCTAAAAAGAATCAATTCTTTTCTGTCATTACGATTCAAAATCACTCCCCATTTATAGCAGGAGAACCTTCAGACTTAACAGCAACAGGCAATGGTTTTTCAGATGATGAAAATACCAAGTTAACGAATTATTCACGTCTTTTAACCTTTACCGACACCGCCACCCAATCCTTCCTGGAAAGTCTTTCTAAAATAGATAAGAAGATTACAGTGGTATTTTATGGGGATCATTTGCCAGGTCTTTATCCTGAGTCCGCCTTTAAGAATAATCCGGAGAGTCAGTATCAGACAGACTACTTCATTTGGAGTAATTTTGATGCACCGAAATTGAATTATCCTTTGGTCAATTCAAGTGATTTCTCTGCTATGGTCTTTGAACAGACTAATTCAAAAGTTTCGCCTTACTATGCTTTATTGACAGAAGTATTGAAAAAAGCAAGTGTCGATAAAAAGGCCTTAGAAGGAGAAGCACAAGAAATTGCAGAGGATTTAAAAATGGTTGAATACGACTTGATTAGTGGGAAAGGTTACCTTTCTAAAGACTTCTTTAAAGTTCCAACTGATAAATCCAATTAAAAGGAGAGCAAGCAGGTAAAAATCTTTGTGATTTTGGCTGTCTGGCTCCCTTTTTTTTGTTTTTTATGCTAAACTATTAGATGGGGGTACGCTCATGATTAAGATATTTGGAAAGGTCCATTATCATTGGCAACCGGACTTATCTATTCTTGTGACTTATTGGTCCATTGCAGTGATTCCAGTCTTTATTGGACTGGCCTTGATGTATGAGAGCTCTAGTGTGCCAACGCTAGTTTTGTTTTCGTTCTTTTTATTTATGGTCTTGCTTGCGATTGGGGTCCATCGTTACTTCACGATCTATGAGGATGGGATCTTGCGGATTATTACAGCTAATCCTTTTACTCCAATCAAGGTAAAGATTGACACGATCGAAAAGGTCGAAGTAAATAAGAAATCGATCAAGCTCATATTTAATGATGGATCGCGCAGTCGAACATTCTGTATGCGTAAATGGCCGAAAAAATACTTTATCAATGCACTTGCCTTAAATCCTTATTTTAAGGGAGAAGTAATCCTGACGGACAATTTCATCCATGTGGATTACTACGAGATGTATTATGCAAACAAATAAAAAGCCCTCTTAATCTTTTAAGAGAGCACGAGTGGGGCATTCTTTAATAGCCTCGAGAACATCGTTTGTGACAGGAACTTCCTTTTCAAGGAGGTCGTCCTCTTCAGCAGCAAATTTAACGATGCCATTGTCATGGTAATCAAATAATTCAGAATAGGTCTGACAGAGACCGCAAGCGATGCAACGATCTGGAATTAACGTAACTTTCATACTTCTATTGTAATGATTTTTACGAGAAAAAACAAGGAGGAAGTCATGGAAAAAGAACCATGGGAAGAAGATATTTACGATGATGGAGAAGAAACATTGAAAAGAACGAGTAAGTTAAACGGAATGAAGGCAGATCGTCTATTGACGATTTTAGCCATTATTTTCTTTGTAGTAGTAGTGGCGATGGTCTGCTTGTTGATTTTCCTTTCAACAGGTGGCAGCAATAAATCAAAACAAATGTCTGGTTTCTACAATGGTGAGACTAAGGTTGAACAGAAAACATCGGCTCCTGCAGCACAAACTGACCAAGCGGCTAAAGACGATGGTTCAAAAGATGAGAACTCTAAAGAAGGTACGATCACTGTTCAAGCAGGTGAAGGGGAAGCGGCGATTGCTGCGCGTGCGGGTATTTCCATTGCCCAATTGGAACAGTTAAATCCTTCTCATATGTCTACAGGATCATGGTATGCGAATCCTGGTGATGTCGTTAAGATTCAGTAGGAGTTGAGGACAGCATGAAACAAATTCAAATTGCCATTGATGGACCGGCTTCTAGTGGAAAATCCACGGTTGCAAAGATCATTGCCAAGGATCTAGACTATACGTATCTAGATACGGGGGCTATGTATCGTGCAGCGACTTACCTAGCTTTGCAAAATAATCTGACAGCCGAACAGGTAGATGACTTGTTAGCCCTTTTAGATCAATATCCAATTAGTTTTGGTCGTTCGGAAGAAGGAGAGCAGCTTGTCTTTGTAGCAGACGTGGATATTACCCATCCAATTCGTGATAACCAAGTGACCAATAATGTTTCGTGGGTCGCAGCGCTTGCGCCTATCCGTGAAAAGTTGGTGGCTCTTCAGCAAGAGATTGCAGAGAAGGGTGGAATCGTCATGGACGGTCGCGATATTGGGACTGTTGTCTTGCCACATGCAGAGTTGAAGATCTTTTTGGTCGCTTCTGTTGAGGAGCGGGCAGAACGTCGCTTCAAGGAAAATGTTGAAAAGGGCATCACAGCGGATCTTGAATTGTTAAAAAAAGAAATCGCTGAGCGGGACTATAAGGACAGCCACCGTGCTGTGTCTCCTTTGAAACCTGCAGCAGATGCCATTCATTTTGACACAACGGGTGTTGGCATTGCAGAAGTTGTGGCCTTTATTGAAGAAAAAGCAAAAAAACTTCTTGACAAAGAATAAAAAACTTGATATCATATAAAAGTTGAGAAAAGCAGAAGTGAGAACTTCTCGCCTTGTGACGCAAGTTGCCTGGCCCCTACGGATCAAGTTTCAGTAATGAAATACATCATGTAGTTCGGGCCTGTTTTGTAGGTCCGTTCTTTGTTTTTCTCGAATAATAAAAAAGAGGTGAAAACCATAGCAAAGCAAGACTTATTCATCAATGATGAAATTCGTGTACGTGAAGTTCGCTTAATCGGTCTTGAAGGTGAGCAATTGGGTATCAAACCACTTAGCGAAGCGCAAGCACTTGCGGACGACGCTAATGTTGACTTGGTTCTCATTCAACCTCAAGCTAAACCTCCTGTTGCGAAAATTATGGACTACGGTAAGTTCAAATTTGAGTACCAGAAGAAGCAAAAAGAACAACGCAAAAAACAAAGCGTTGTGACCGTGAAAGAAGTTCGTTTGAGCCCAGTGATTGATAAGGGTGATTTCGATACAAAACTTCGCAATGCTCGCAAATTCCTTGAAAAAGGAAATAAAGTGAAGGTATCCATTCGCTTTAAGGGTCGTATGATTACCCACAAAGAGATTGGTGCTAAAGTTTTAGCCGACTTCGCTGAAGCAACACAAGATGTGGCGATCATCGAACAACGAGCTAAGATGGATGGACGTCAAATGTTCATGCAATTGGCGCCAGCAACTGACAAGAAATAATCTGTCAGAAAGTTAAAAAAAGGAGAAAATATCATGCCAAAACAAAAAACACACCGCGCATCAGCTAAACGTTTCAAACGTACAGGTTCTGGTGGACTTAAACGTTTCCGTGCTTACACTTCTCACCGTTTCCACGGAAAAACTAAGAAACAACGTCGTCATCTTCGTAAAGCATCTATGGTGCATGCAGGAGATTTCAAACGTATCAAAGCAATGCTTACTCGCTTGAAATAATCGCGTATTCGTAAGTAAAGAATTCTAGGAAATATTGGAGGAAATATAAATGGCACGTGTTAAAGGTGGCGTTGTATCACGCAAACGTCGTAAACGTATTCTTAAATTAGCTAAAGGTTACTATGGAGCTAAACATATCTTGTTCCGTACTGCAAAAGAACAAGTAATGAACTCTTACTACTATGCATACCGTGACCGTCGTCAAAAGAAACGTGATTTCCGTAAATTGTGGATCACACGTATCAATGCGGCAGCTCGTTTGAACGGACTTTCATACTCACAATTGATGCATGGTTTGAAATTGGCTGAGATCGAAGTGAACCGTAAAATGCTTGCTGATTTGGCTGTTAACGATGCAGCAGCTTTCACAGCTCTTGCAGATGCAGCTAAAGCAAAACTTGGTAAATAATTTTATAAGGCTGAGGAGTTTTCCTCAGTCTTTTTTTCTTGCTGATTTCATGCTATAATGAAATCAATTATAGGAGAAATCATATTAGATGGAGGACCTAAAGGTGACACATAATCGACTAGCATGGGATGAATATTTTGCAGCACAGGCCTTACTGATTTCGAATCGAGCGACTTGTAATCGAGCTAAGGTTGGGGCTGTTCTGGTTAAGGATAATAAGGTCATTGCAACAGGTTATAATGGATCCGTTTCTGGGACAGATCACTGTTTAGAGGATGGCTGTCTCATGGTCGAGGGACACTGTGTCCGGACGATTCATGCGGAAGTCAATGCGATTTTACAAGGAGCTGAACGGGGAATTCCAAAAGGGTTTACAGCTTATGTGACGCATTTTCCTTGTCTCAATTGTACCAAGCAATTGCTTCAAGTCGGTTGCAAGAGAGTGGTATACATTCATCAGTATCGAATTGATGAATATGCCGAGTATCTTTACCGTGAAAAAGAAGTAGAATTGGTCAATTTACCAATTGAAGAAGTGAAAAGAGCTATTGCAGAGGCTGATTTTATTTAATGAAGGCTTCCAGTCTATTTTAAAAGTATCATGAATGAAACGTATGAATATGGTGGAAGTAGTAGTGAAATTTTGTATAATAGTCTTAAAGAGAGCATGAAAAATAATATAAAGCTTAGGTGAGAGTTATGACAGATCAACAGAAAAATCCTGAAGTAGATAAAGAAAAAGAGGAATTTGTTTCAGATGAAAGTCTTCTTCCTAACAATGAAATGAAGCCAGAGAAGAGAGTTGGAAATTCTGTAATACTTTCTATTGCTCTGTTTTTAGCCATTGTTTATCTAGTTTTACTTTTATTAGCTGTCTTTGCATTAGGAGCATGGGCTATTGCTTTTTTGTATTTCTTGGGTGTCCATATTATTTGCTTTTTTATAGCGACTATCCTCTTGTGGAATGGAAAAGCAAAGGGCAATAAAACAACTCTTTATATAGCAGCAGCTATTTATGTTTTTTCATTTATTGCTGCGGGTGATCCGGATTGGGTGATTAATCATATACCACCGCTTGTGGTAGGAGTGCTGGTATTGATTGGAACTGTGTTGTTTAAAAATGGAGACTGATTAAAGTAGATAGGGTTGAAAATTTTTAAAGAACTGTTATCATTTAAGTAGGTGGTAGGTCATCGATCACCCATTGGTACACGGACGCCTACCATTTTTGAAGATAAAAAAAGCACCGTGTGAGGGTGCTAGATCTTGCCTGCTGAACTCGTCAATTGATAGATACCCTACGGGGTATTTTTTGTGAACTTTTTAGGAACTTTGAGGACTGTTTAAGTCAGTTTAACTGGGTAGTGCATAGAACGAAAAAGCTGATTTAATGGGCTTTTTGAAAAATCATTTTCCATATCATATGTAATGTGTTATAATGAAGTGTTATATGGTCCCGATAAGGTGATAGTCTATCTATCAGTACTTTGTAACTCTATAACAATATTTTTTAAGGGGGGACATTTTTATGTCAGAACGTAAACTTTTCACGTCTGAATCAGTATCTGAGGGGCATCCAGATAAGATTGCAGACCAAATTTCAGATGCTATTTTAGATGCTATTTTAGAGCAAGATCCAGAAGCTCACGTAGCTGCCGAAACAGCTGTTTATACTGGTTCCGTGCATGTCTTTGGTGAGATTTCAACGACTGCTTATGTGGATATTAACCGTGTGGTTCGTGATACCATTGCAGAGATTGGGTATACTAATACGGAATATGGATTCTCTGCTGAGACGGTAGGAGTACACCCATCTTTGGTGGAACAATCTCCTGATATTGCCCAAGGGGTTAATGAAGCCTTGGAAGTTCGTGGGAATGCAGATCAAGATCCACTTGATTTGATCGGAGCAGGAGATCAAGGTCTTATGTTTGGTTTTGCGGTGGATGAAACAGAAGAACTCATGCCATTGCCAATTTCACTCAGCCACAAATTGGTTCGTCGTTTGGCAGAACTTCGTAAGTCTGGGGAAATCAGCTATCTTCGTCCAGATGCCAAATCACAAGTAACTGTTGAGTATGATGAGAATGACCAGCCAGTGCGCGTGGATACAGTTGTTATTTCAACCCAACATGATCCAGAGGTCAGCAATGAACAAATCCATGAAGATGTAATTAACAAGGTCATCAAGGAAGTGATTCCAGCTTCTTATCTAGATGAGGAGACCAAATTCTTCATCAATCCAACTGGTCGCTTTGTTATCGGTGGGCCTCAAGGGGACTCCGGTTTGACAGGTCGTAAGATCATCGTGGATACTTATGGTGGTTATTCACGTCACGGTGGTGGTGCCTTCTCTGGTAAGGATGCCACTAAGGTAGACCGTTCGGCTTCTTATGCAGCTCGCTATATTGCCAAAAACATCGTTGCAGCTGGTCTTGCTAAGAAAGCAGAAGTGCAATTGGCTTATGCCATTGGGGTTGCTCAACCTGTCTCTGTTCGGATTGATACCTTTGGTACTGGAACAGTCGCTGAAAGTAAGCTTGAAAAAGCAGCACGTGAGCTCTTTGATCTTCGTCCTGCAGGGATTATCCAAATGCTGGATTTGAAACGTCCAATCTACCGTCAAACAGCAGCATACGGCCATATGGGACGGACGGATATCGACCTTCCATGGGAACGTTTGGACAAGGTAGAAGCCTTGAAAGAAGCTGTAAAATAATTCGTTGAAATGGAAAAGTTAGGGTCAAGTTGATCCTAGCTTTTTTTCGTTTTGAAAATTCCTACAGATGGAAAAATAGGTCGATCTGTGGTATAATAGATGCAGTATTTTGAATACGTTGTCCCTTTTATTTCCGTTACAAAAAACGATAGTAAAAGGAAAAAGACTTGAAAGAGCTAATAAATTATTAAGATGAAAAAAATTGTAATAAATGGTGGTCGCCCTCTAAAAGGAGAGGTGACCATTAGTGGTGCAAAAAATAGTGTAGTAGCCTTGATTCCGGCGACCATTCTGGCGGATGATATTGTGACCCTTGATGGGGTACCGGATATCTCCGACGTGGCGAGCCTGATTGAAATCATGACCATCATGGGGGCTAAGATCGAGCGCAAAGAAGACAGTTTGATCATTGATCCTCGTGGGGTGAAGAATATGCCCATGCCATTTGGAAAGATCAACAGTCTGCGAGCTTCCTATTATTTCTATGGCAGTTTACTAGGACGCTATGGTCAAGCAACTGTTGGACTACCTGGTGGGTGTGATCTTGGCCCACGTCCGATCGATTTGCATTTGAAGGCCTTTGAAGCGATGGGAGCCGCTATGACCATGGATGGCTCTAGTATGAAACTTGCGACTGATGGCAAGCCTCTTCAAGGAGCTAACATCTACATGGATACTGTTAGTGTTGGTGCAACGATCAATACGATTTTAGCAGCAGTCAAGGCTGAAGGTCGGACAGTGATCGAAAATGCGGCTCGGGAACCTGAGATTATCGATGTGGTGACCTTGCTCAACAACATGGGAGCTCATATTCGTGGAGCAGGAACAGATATTATTATCATTGATGGTGTTCCACAATTGCATGGAACGAGACATCAGGTGATTCCAGATCGCATCGAAGCTGGAACCTATATTGCCCTTGCAGCTGCTATTGGGGAAGGTATTCAGATCAATAATGTCCTGTATGAGCATTTAGAGAGCTATATTGCTAAGTTAGAGGAAATGGGTGTGCGCATGACCATTTCTGAAGATAGCATCTTTGTAGAAAAGCAAACAGGCTTGAAGGCGATCCAGATCAAAACGTCTCCTTATCCTGGTTTTGCGACTGATTTGCAACAACCGATCACACCTTTGCTCTTAACGGCTGCAGGACGTGGGCGCATTGTTGATACAATTTATGAAAAACGGGTCAACCATGTACCGGAATTGGCCAAAATGGGGGCCACCATTTCGACCTTGAACGACCACATTATCTATGAAGGGCCAAATCAATTGACAGGATCCAGTGTGAAAGCAACGGATCTCCGAGCTGGTGCGGCTTTAGTGATCGCCGGTCTCATGGCTTCTGGAACAACAGAAATTACAAATGTGGAATACATCCTTCGCGGGTATTCAGATATTATTCATAAATTGACCCAACTTGGAGCAGACATCCAGTTGGTAGAGGAATAGTGACAGAACTAGGGATCTGATAGTGGCGGCTGGATACACGAACAATGGAGTTTGAAATGAATATTTGGACGCACTTAGCTGCCTATTCACTAATTGAAACACAAAGGTTGTATTTACGACCTTTTCTCTTTGAGGATGCGGAAGATTTTTATAAGATTGCTTCGAATCCTGATAACCTACAATTTATCTTTCCTGCACAAGCCGATCTTGCTGAAACTCAATATGTACTAGCCAACTATTTCATGAAAAATCCTTTGGGGGTTTGGGCGATCTGTGATAAGGAAACCAATCAGATGATTGGCTCCATCAAGTTTGAAAAGTTGGATGAGATTAAGGGAGAGGCTGAGTTAGGCTACTTTTTACGCAAAGATTTTTGGGGAAAGGGTCTGATGACAGAAGCGGTCAAAGAGTTGGTTTATCTATCGTTTGAGAAATTTCAACTGAAGGAGCTTAAGATTGTCACCCATGTTGAAAATGCCGGGAGTCAAAAGGTCGCTTTAAAGGCTGGCTTTCGTCTCTTTCGTCAATTCAAAGGGAGTGACCGCTATACGCGTAAAATGCGCGATTATTATGATTTCCGCCTAGGTAGAGGGGACTTCTATGAGTAAACACCAAGAGATTTTAGACTATCTCGAAAAATTACCGATTGGAAAACGGGTCAGTGTCCGCAGTATTTCCAATTTTTTGAATGTCAGTGATGGGACAGCTTACCGTGCCATTAAAGAAGCTGAAAATCAAGGAATTGTAGAAACGCGTCCTAGAAGTGGGACCATTCGTGTCAAATCGCAAAAAGCTGTACTAGAGCATTTGACCTATCGGGAAATTTTAGAAATCACTGGCTCTGAAATATTAGCAGGTGAGGAAGGTCTCGAAAAAGAATTTAATAAATTTTACATCGGTGCTATGACGGAGAAGCACGTCCTAGACTATGTGTCTGAAGGAGGCCTTTTGATCGTGGGAGACCGTACTAGCATCCAACGATTGGCTCTTAAGCATGACAATGCGGTCTTAGTGACAGGTGGCTTTGAGGTCAGTGAGGATGTGATTGATCTGGCTAATCAGGTAAAAATCCCAGTCATACGAACTTCACACGATACCTATACCGTCGCGACTATGATCAATAAGGCCTTGTCTAATATGCAGATCAAGACGGATATCTTGACAGTCGAGCAGGTCTATCGGCCCTTCCATGAGTACGGCTATCTTTCTGAGACGGATACGGTCCGGGATTATTTAGATTTGGTTCGAAAGAATCGTTTTAGTCGTTTTCCGGTTGTCAATCAGCACCAGATGGTAGTGGGCGTCGTAACCATGAGAGATGCTGGAGATAAGGCGCCTCAGACGACCCTTGATAAGGTGATGTCACGGACCATTTTTACCACTAATTTGTCCACCAGCATTGCGACGATTAGCCAACGGATGATCGCTGAAGATTATGAAATGATTCCTGTTGTTCGTAATAACCAGACCTTGCTGGGGGTTATTACGCGTCGGGATGTCATGGATCGGATTAGCAAGGTGCAGTTTTCGAGCTTACCAACCTTTAGTGAGCAGATCGGTCAAAAGATTCAGACAGAGAACGACCATTACCAATTCACAGTGGAGCCAAGTATGCTGGAGAAAAGCGGTGTTTTGGCCAATGGGGTCATGATCGAAGTGCTGATGAAGATTATTCGCAAGATGATGCAACACAGTGGGCGTAGCTTGATTGTCGAACAGTTGATCATCAATTTTTTACAGGCTGTGCAGGTGGATGATGTGATCCGCATTGAACCACAACTAGTTCGACGAACCAGACGTTCGGCCTTGGTTGATTTTAGCTTGTATTTAGATCTGCAGCTAGTTGCGAAAGCAACCATTACAATTAAGATTAATTAAACAAAAAGAAATGAGGAGACAATGATTACATTAAAATCACAACGTGAAATTGAAGCCATGGATCGTGCAGGAGATTTCCTTGCCAGCATTCATATTGGATTACGTGACTTGATCAAGCCAGGGCTTGACCTATGGGAAGTAGAAGAATATGTCCGTCGTCGCTGTAAAGAAGCCAATGTCTTGCCACTTCAAATCGGAGTAGAAGGCAGTCTCATGGACTATCCTTATGCGACTTGCTGTGGTTTGAATGACGAAGTAGCCCATGCTTTTCCACGTCACGTCATTCTCAAAGATGGGGATCTCCTCAAGGTAGACATGGTCTTGTCAGAACCACTCGATAAATCTGTTTTGGATGTTTCAAAATTAGATTTTGATAATGTAGCCCAAGTGAAGAAATACACGGAGTCCTATACTGGTGGCTTGGCGGACTCTTGCTGGGCTTATGCGGTTGGAAATGTTTCGCAAGAAGTCAAAGATTTGATGGACGTGACTAAAGAATGTCTTTACAAAGGAATTGAGAAAGCAGTCGTAGGCAATCGCTTGGGAGATATTGGCGCAGCGATTCAAGAGTATGCAGAAAGCAAAGGCTATGGCGTGGTGCGTGACTTGGTCGGCCACGGTGTCGGCCCTACCATGCATGAAGAACCAATGGTACCGCATTACGGTCGTGCTGGACGCGGTCTTCGTTTGCGTGAAGGGATGGTCTTGACGATTGAGCCAATGATCAATACCGGTACTTGGGAGATTGATACTGATATGGAAACTGGTTGGGCCCACAAGACCCTCGACGGTGGCCTTTCTTGTCAATACGAGCATCAATTTGTGATTACAAAAGATGGTCCAGTGATCCTAACTAGTCAAGGTGAAGAAGGAACTTACTAAAAGATTGAGAGGAAAGAATGGAGCTGAAGGCACGTGTCTGGTTTCGCTCTTTGCTCTTTTTTAGTAAAAATGGGGAGGTGACGAATGAAAAAGGTCCTACAAAAAGTACTGGCTCAGCCATTTATAAAGGGCTTCGTGCGGTTTTATCAGAGTGCAGAGTCTGATATCACCAGTATTGCAGTTGCCTATTATTTGCTGATCTCCATTTTCCCTTTGATGCTGATTGCAGCCAATATTCTGCCTTACTTTCATATTCGTCCTACCCAGATTCTTTTGAGCTTACAAAAAGTCTTGCCAGCCTCCTTATATCGAATAGTGGCACAGATGATTTCGAGTGTCTTGACCAAACCTTCGACAGGCTTACTGAGTTTCTCGATTATTTCTGCTTTGTGGATCTTCTCTCAGAGCATTGCCTACCTCCAAAAAGCCTATAACAAGAGTTATGGGGTGGAAAAGGAGCGTGGTATTATCTGGGGGCGACTCTTTAGCTTTCTGATCAGTTTTGCCTTGCAGGGTTTGTTTGGACTCTCGCTGATCCTTTCCATGTTTGGGAAAATGATCGTTCGTTATCTCTATCAGACCTTTTCATTTGATCGGACGATTTATGTGCGCTTACTGAATTTGACAGAGCCGACCATCTATCTCTTGCTTTTTGTTAGTCTGGTCTTGCTCTATTACACCCTTCCAAATGTCAAAATTCCAAAATTTAGATATGTTCTTCCAGGAGCGACCTTCGTTGTTGCTGTCCTGTATGCGATCTTGAATATCTTTTGGAAATATGTGGATCGTTATGTGAGTCATTTTTTAGATGCTCGTTTCTTCGGTTCGGTCGTCCTAGCGGTCATCATGTTTTGGTTCATCTTGGTGGCAAAAATCATGATTATTGGTTGTATTTTAAACGCCAGTATCCAATTTGCCAGAGAAGCCAAGTTCCAAACGCGCAGTGGAGAAATTGTCTCTAAGTTAAAATCAGAAGAAGTGGACTTTCGGCATAGAGAAGTTTCACAAAAATTAAAGCGTCGGTTACGCTTGATAAAAAAAGAAAAAACGGAATAAGGGAGAGTGGGACAGAAATCGGTAATTCGTTAGAATTCGATTTCGTAGTCCCACCTCCGCACAGTTGAGTAGGGCTGTAAAAGCTGATGGGATCAGCGTATTAGAGCCCACTCAACCACTGCGTCTTGCTCGACAATTCAAAAATAATTGAGAGGTTAGGACTTTTGTCCCAGCCTCTTTTTTTCTTACCTATTTTTATTGCATTTGCAATAAAAATGTGTTATGCTATTGTCAATAGGAAAGGAGGAGTGAGATGAGTATTTTGCGTGAGATTGGCATCATTGCGCGAGCACTGGATTCTATAGCAAATATTGAATTTCGAGATTTGGATCTGGCGCGTGGTCAATACCTCTACTTGGTGCGAATTGCCGAGCAACCTGGAATGATTCAGGAAGAACTATCTGACCTCTTGAAAGTAGATCGATCCACCGTTGCAAGGTCTGTAAAAAAATTAGAAGAACGAGGACTGATTCAGCAGCGTCCAAGGGGTGAAAACCTTAAAATCAAGGAATGGGAATTAACTGAAAAAGGTAAGCAGATTTACCCCTTCATTTTAGGGGAACATCTTTACTCTGAAAAAACTGCCTTAAAAGGATTTTCCAAAGAAGAAGTCGCACAGTTAGAGGAGTATCTCATCCGAGTTCGAGAGAATATCACCTTGGATTGGGAGCTAGTCAAAAAAGGTCAAAAAAGAAATTATAGTGAGGTAAAGCAATGAAAGTGACAGTCGATCAAGCATTTTGGGATTTATTTCCAACAGCTAGAATTACAGTGATGTCTTTGTATGGCATTGATAATACAGTAGATGAAGCCAAGGATCCTTATTTCAAAGAATTATTGGACAAGGGTGCCAAGCGAGCATGGGAATTTATCGATGAAGTAAACTATACCCAGAGTGAGTTTGTTCAAGAGTGGCGCCAAGCTTTTAGCAAGTTCAAAACAAAAAAAGGAGCCCGATCTTCCATCGAGGCCCTCTTAAAACGGGTTCACCAGGGACGTGAATTCTATCCGATTAATCCTTTGGTGGATCTTTACAATAGCGTGTCGATGGCTTATTCCCTTCCTTGTGGGGGAGAAGATATGGATAAATTGGTGGGTGGCCTCTCTCTAGGTCAAGCGAAAGGAGGCGAACCTTTCTTTCCATTAGGAGCTGACGAAGATGCGCCAGCTTTGGAAGGGGAGATCATCTACTACGACCAAGAAGGCGCCGTTTGCCGTTGTTTGAATTGGCGAGAAGCTCAAAGAACCATGCTAACTGAAGATACCAAGGATGCTATTTTGGTGATTGAAGCCATTGATGAGGAGCAGGCCAAACGGGCACAAACAGCTATGCAGGAATTGAAAGACCTAGCCAAGGATTATTTTGGGGTCGAAGGAACGATCTATCAATTAAGTGCAGAGCATGTAAGTATAGAAGTTTAAAAGAATAAGGCTGAAACAATCGTTTCAAGCCTTGTTTTTATTTTTAAAGACAAAGAGTTTACTAAAGACGTAATTGAGGACCACAATGGCCACTTGTGCAAAGAGGGTTTCGATTAGATTGATCTGGCTCTTGTTGTTGTGGACGAATTGACCGATAATTCCTGGGAACTGCTTGACAAAAATCTCAGTCAAGGCCATGTCCAGTATAAAGGTTCCAGAGCGCGCAATCGCAAATCGGATCAAGCGCTGAAACCAGCCCTTTCTTTCTTGTTTAAAGACAATGGTATCGTTGGTCGCAAAGGCAAAGAGGATCCCGGCAATGTTTCCAATCGCTGTCGCTAATCGTTCATCACGAGACACATGATAGATGAAGAGGCGGGTTCCGACGGAAACAATGGTTGTGGCAACTCCAAAAAAGAGATAGGATAAAATTTCATTATCAAAAAATTTTTTAATGAGTGTTTTCATAAATTCAGTCTACCATAAAACCTCAAAATATGCTATACTTGAAAGGTTGAAGAAATCAAACCTTCAACCCTTGGTGCTTAAGATCCTTTCGCCAAGCATATTACACGCGGGAAAACCGCTAAAGGAGAATAGATGAAACAGTTAACTGCTCGTGATATGGCACAAATTGCCATTGTTGCTGCGATTTATATCGTATTGACCATTACCCCACCTCTCAATGCGATGGCCTACTATGGCTATCAATTCCGTGTTTCGGAGATGATGAATTTCTTAGCCTTCTACAATAAGAAGTACTTGATTGGAGTGACTCTTGGTTGTATGATTGCTAACTTATTTAGTTTTGGATGGATCGATGTCTTTGTCGGTGGAGGTTCGACCTTTGTCTTCTTAGGACTCGGACTCATTTTATTTGGTCGTTTTAAAAACAAGTTCTTGTTTGACGGTCTTATTCGATTGGACCATTTCTTGTTTGCGATTTTCTTTTCCATTTCCATGTTTACGATTGCCTTGGAACTTTATTACCTTCAAGGCCAACCATTCTTCTATAACTGGTTGACTATGGGATTGGGTGAATTCGCATCCTTGATTTTTGGAGCGATTGTGATCAATCAACTTTCTAAACGGATCGATTTTACAAAATAAGAAGAGAGTGGGACAGAAATCGGTAATTCCTTAGAATTCGATTTCGTCGTCTCACCTCCGCACAGTTGAGTAGGGCTGTA
>NZ_JVSR01000072.1:0-2184 GCF_001069785.1 Streptococcus parasanguinis | reverse complement strand
GGGTAAAGAAAAAGGAGTGCAATTATGAAAAAAAGTAAAAAAATGCTAGCAATTGCTTTATTAGTATTGCTATTCATCTTTAGACCTCAACCTGTTTCTGCTATGCACATTATGGAAGGCTATCTCCCATTGGTATGGTGTATCGTTTGGTTCTTACTATTTTTACCATTCTTCATCTTCGGTTTGATCAAGATTAAGAAGATTGTTTCAAAAGATCCAAATTCAAAAACTATGTTGGCCTTGTCAGGTGCCTTCATCTTTATCTTATCTTCATTGAAAATCCCTTCCGTAACTGGATCTAGCTCTCACCCAACT
Organism: Streptococcus parasanguinis; assembly: GCF_001069785.1. Classification (GTDB taxonomy): domain Bacteria; phylum Bacillota; class Bacilli; order Lactobacillales; family Streptococcaceae; genus Streptococcus; species Streptococcus parasanguinis_T. The sequence goes on along the minus strand of NZ_JVSR01000072.1, from coordinate 1,869 downwards.
GGTGTAGGTTTGGGAACTGCGATGTTTGGGCCATCTGTTATTAGTGTCTTAGGAACCATTTGTTTGTTGTTCCAAGCTCTTCTTTTAGCCCACGGTGGTTTGACAACACTTGGTGCTAATGCCTTCTCAATGGCTGTAGTTGGTCCTTTTGTCGGATTTGCAGTTTATAAATTCAGTCGCTCTTTGAAACTATCTAAACCAGTCTCACTCTTCTTGTGTGCGATGATTGCTGATTTGGCAACTTATGCAACAACTTCCCTTCAACTTGGCCTGGTTTTCCCAGATCCAACTACAGGAGTATTCGGATCTACCATTAAGTTCTTGGGAGTCTTTCTCATTACACAAATTCCAATTGCGATTGTAGAAGGACTACTTACAGTAATCTTCTATAACTTGATTTCAGAAAATGCTAGTGAAAGAGAGGGTCTATTCCTATGAAAAAACATAAGAATCTTTTGTTATTAGCAGCTATTGTTGTAATTATTGTCGGTGCTTTCTTATTTGCCCCTAAAGGAGTAGAATATAGTGGTACGGATGATGCCGCAGAAAATGCTATTTCGACTATTCAAAAGGACTATAAACCTTGGTTTTCACCATTGTTTGAACCACCAGGATCAGAAGTAGAGAGCTTACTCTTTACCCTACAAGGTAGCATCGGTGCAGGGATCATCTTCTATGTCATTGGCTACCAAAGAGGGAAGAAGCATCAAGATAAATAAAGCTGGAGTAGGAGGAAATTCTATTTAATATATGATGTCTGGTTTTCCTCCTCTATTTCTCTATTACTGTTCTAGATTTTATTCTACAACCCTATTGGTTAAGAAACATCCATTAGGGTAAAGAAAAAGGAGTGCAATTATGAAAAAAAGTAAAAAAATGCTAGCAATTGCTTTATTAGTATTGCTATTCATCTTTAGACCTCAACCTGTTTCTGCTATGCACATTATGGAAGGCTATCTCCCATTGGTATGGTGTATCGTTTGGTTCTTACTATTTTTACCATTCTTCATCTTCGGTTTGATCAAGATTAAGAAGATTGTTTCAAAAGATCCAAATTCAAAAACTATGTTGGCCTTGTCAGGTGCCTTCATCTTTATCTTATCTTCATTGAAAATCCCTTCCGTAACTGGATCTAGCTCTCACCCAACTGGTGTAGGTTTGGGAACTGCGATGTTTGGGCCATCTGTTATTAGTGTCTTAGGAACCATTTGTTTGTTGTTCCAAGCTCTTCTTTTAGCCCACGGTGGTTTGACAACACTTGGTGCTAATGCCTTCTCAATGGCTGTAGTTGGTCCTTTTGTCGGATTTGCAGTTTATAAATTCAGTCGCTCTTTGAAACTATCTAAACCAGTCTCACTCTTCTTGTGTGCGATGATTGCTGATTTGGCAACTTATGCAACAACTTCCCTTCAACTTGGCCTGGTTTTCCCAGATCCAACTACAGGAGTATTCGGATCTACCATTAAGTTCTTGGGAGTCTTTCTCATTACACAAATTCCAATTGCGATTGTAGAAGGACTACTTACAGTAATCTTCTATAACTTGATTTCAGAAAATGCTAGTGAAAGAGAGGGTCTATTCCTATGAAAAAACATAAGAATCTTTTGTTATTAGCAGCTATTGTTGTAATTATTGTCGGTGCTTTCTTATTTGCCCCTAAAGGAGTAGAATATAGTGGTACGGATGATGCCGCAGAAAATGCTATTTCGACTATTCAAAAGGACTATAAACCTTGGTTTTCACCATTGTTTGAACCACCAGGATCAGAAGTAGAGAGCTTACTCTTTACCCTACAAGGTAGCATCGGTGCAGGGATCATCTTCTATGTCATTGGCTACCAAAGAGGGAAGAAGCATCAAGATAAATAAA
>NZ_JVSR01000071.1:0-31732 GCF_001069785.1 Streptococcus parasanguinis | reverse complement strand
GAAGCTCTGCGACAGAGAACCGCTTCGATGGCTTGGTGACCAAGCTCAACCAAGGCCGTCAAGGAACCAAACACAGTCTGCTTAAGGTTAAGGTTTGGAATGATGGGCATATCACCTATAGTGGTAGTATTGATGCCAAGGACAATGAACCAGTAATTGTGGTTGGTTTTGAAAACAACAAAGATGGCTATAGCAACATTAAAAAGAAAGCCAAACTCTTTAATCAAGCCTTCGAAGCTCTTCAAGAAAAATACAATTTTAATAATTTTAAGGGTTTAGGTCATTCCAACGGTGGCTTGATTTATACAGCCTTTATTGAAAATTATCTGGGGGATTATGATATAGATCTCAAGACCCTCATGACCATCGGGACTCCTTACAATTTCACGGAGACCAATATCAAAAATAAATCTGAGATGTTGGCCGATTTTATCAAGGGAAAAGAAGCCATCCCGACAACCCTTCATATGTATTCAGTAGCAGGGACCATTACCTATGATTCAGATGAGTTAGTCCCGGATGCCAGTGTCTCTGCTGGGAAATATATCTACCAAAACCAAGCAGCTAGCTATACGGAGATTACGGTGACGGGGGAAGATGCCCAGCACTCGGATCTTCCAACCAATGATGAGGTGGTTGCCTTGGTGAAAGAGCATATTGAAAGTCAAACGGATCGTCGAGCCAAACCGAATAAAATAAACTAAGTGTGAAGAAGGGATTCCTTCCTCACCTTTTTTTTAGTATAATAAAGTTTAGTATGAAAATAAGGGAGATTATAGGAAATAAGATGAAAAGAAAAAAATGGGTGCAGTTAGGAATAGTGGCTTCGAGTATGGTCATGTTAACAGGATGTTACCAAAGATACCAACGTCAGTCCAGTCCCAAAAAAGAGGCTGCAACAAGCCAGACTTCAGCAAAGAAACAAGCGAAAAAAACAGATAACAAACAATTATACCAGTCTGTTTTTTCAGACTACCAAAAGATTTTTGCCACTTCAAAAGAGTTAGATGCTATTTCCAAATTGAATGATGCATTAGCCAAAGAAGATCGGATGATCAATAGTTGGGTGATTGAGACTATCATCAATCAGCCAGATGCCGTTCGCTATGCCTTTAAGGACTTAAATAACGATGGGGTAGAGGAGATGATCATCGCCAATCAGCAGACCGATGGAAGCTACTTTGTGACAGGAGTTTATTACCTCAAGGACCAAAAACCGACTCTGCTAGCTGAAGGCTTCGTCGCTGGACACGGTGGAGCGCGCAATGCGACGACCCTCTATAAGGGAGGAGAAGTCTTAGAAGTCAGCTGGATGTCAGGAACTGGCCGTGGGGTAGCTGTGCTCTCACGGATAGAAAAGACGCCTCAAGCCGCGACAAAAGTCCAGGAAGAAGAAGTCCAAGTACCTGGGTCAGATCTGAATGCCCTCTTTGGAAAATCGGATGAGGATAAACTGGATCTCAAGAGTTTTAACTGGCAAACTTTTGACAGCACACCATCAGCGGGAAATAGCCAAAGCCAGGAAAAAACGCCTTGGAATGCTGAAAAATCAGCAAAATTGGCAGAATTTATGAAGACCTGGGGAGAAAAGATGGGACAACCCAACTATCAAAAAGGCATCGCTGGTGGTGATGTAGGACCAGACAACTTCTATACTCTAGGGGAAAATAGTAAGATGGATGCCATTTATACAGATACTGGTCAAGGAAATGCAAAATACCGCATCGTGGAACGCTATAGCAATTGGGACAAGTATCCAGATGTGCATAGTTATTTCTTTGCTATTACAGATACAGGAGAAGGCATTGTCTTTCATTCTCCAACGACCAATGGAGGAAAGATGTATCTAAAACCAACGGATAACAAGGAACTTCAAGAAGAATTTACACAGTTGCTTCATCAATAAAAAGAAGAATAAACCAGAAAAAGACTGTTTTTCTGGTTTTGTTTATTCAAAGAATGAATAAATATACAATAAAAGAAATAATTTTTAGGATATAAAATATGTTAAAAACTAGTGATAATTAGCGGTGCATAAGTATTTGAAAACAGAAAATGTTTGACAATTAAAGGAAAATCATTTAAAATATATTCATTCTTTATTTATAGGAGAAAAAATATGAAAAAACTTCTTACAGCCGGTGTGGCTCTCTTGTCAGTTGCAACGTTAGCAGCTTGTTCTGGTAAAACTGCTTCAGAATCATCAAGCAAAGATGCAAAAGCTTCTTCTAGCAAAGTAGAAAAATCATCTACTTCAGAAAGCAAATCAAGCAGTTCATCAAAATCATCTAAATCAGCAACCTCTTCTGTTAAAATTCCAGAAATTGTCTTGTTGACTGATGATGAAATCGATAATGCCAAAACAATTGGTGATATGAAAACTCTTTATAGTAAATTAGTGGATAACTATAAAAAATATGCTCAAGATATTGGCGATCAAATTCCCGAATCACTGAGATCTAAATATACTCAACAAGTGGAACCAGCTCTCAAGACATTGGACGAATCAAAAACTCAATTTGATACAGCACTTTCAACTGGTGGTTCAGATGATACGGTTGTTCCTGAACAAGGGCGTACTGTTTTTGTACAACAATTGAAATCTGGACGTGACACTATGAAACAAGCTCTTGAAAGTGCATATAAATCAATTGCGCCATTGCTCTCTTCATCAGCTGAATAATCAATGAAAAAAATAGGGTAGGACCTCAAGTCCTAGCCTATTTTTGCTTTCTTACAAAAATGTAAGAAATAAAGGGGAAAATGTAAGGTTATGTTATGGTGAAAGCGTTTTAGTTTTAGTACAATAGATTTGTAAAAAACGATTGAAGCTTTTATCAAGCTAGAAAGGAACGGATCATGACCCTACTAGACGTTCAACATATCAAAAAAATCTACAAAACCCGCTTTCAAGGGACGCAAGTTGAAGCCTTAAAGGATATTCACTTCACGGTTGAAAAAGGGGAATACGTGGCCATCATGGGGGAATCAGGATCCGGGAAATCCACCCTCCTCAATATCCTAGCCATGCTGGACCAGCCGACCGAAGGGCGGGTCTACCTAAATAGCATAGACACCTCGACCATCAAGAACAAGGATGCGTCCAGTTTTCGTCGGGAAAAACTAGGCTTTGTCTTTCAAGACTTCAACCTGCTTGATACCTTGTCGGTCAAGGACAATATCCTCCTGCCCTTGGTCCTCTCTCGTAGACCTGTCAAGGAAATGATGAGCAAGGTCGATAGCGTCAGTCGGGAGTTGGGCATTCACCAGCTCTTAGAAAAATATCCCTACGAGATCTCTGGTGGGCAAAAGCAACGAGTGGCTGTAGCACGGGCCATCATTACCTCGCCAGAAATCCTCCTGGCCGACGAGCCAACAGGGGCGCTGGATTCCAAATCATCGGCTGCGTTACTAGATGTCTTTGAAGATATCAACACCATGGGCCAAACCATTCTCATGGTGACCCACTCAACCGCAGCGGCATCGCGTGCCAAGCGCGTGCTCTTTATCAAGGATGGGATCCTTTACAACCAGATCTTTCGCGGGGAAAAGACGGAGCGTCAGATGTTCCAAGAAATCTCAGATACCCTGACGGTCATGGCGGGGAAGGAGGATCGTGATGTTTAAATTAACAAGTAAATTAGCTCTTTCCAACCTCAAACAAAATCGCAAGCTCTATTACCCTTTCGCTATAGCTGTTATTTTAACGACCATGATCCTCTATAGCTTTATCGCCCTGGCAACGACCCCTCATTTAGAGGATTCTTACGGAGGGGGAGCGGCGAGAACTGTTCTTGGTTTTGGTAGTTTCGTTGTCCAATTAGTCGTCATCATTTTAGTGGCTTATGCCAATGACTATGTCATGAAAAATCGTTCCAAAGAACTGGGACTCTACAGTGTTCTGGGAATGGAGAAGAAGCATCTCCTCATCATGACCTTATGGGAATTGCTCTTCTTCTATGTTCTCACAGTTGGAGTAGGACTGGGCTTGGGGCTCTTGTTTGATCCTTTGATTTTTGCCCTGCTCTTAAAATGTATGGGGCTTCCAGTCGTCATTCAATCGACCTTCCAGATAGAGGCTGTTCTTAACACTTTACTTGGATTAGCCTTAGCTTTTGGTCTCATTCTTTTGTTGAATTCTTTCCGCCTCTTGCGCTACAGTTCCCTCCACCTCATGCAACAGAAAAAGGCAGGAGAGAAGAAGGGACGCTTCTTGCTGGTTCAAACTCTGTTAGGACTAGGGCTCTTAGGAATTGCTTTTTATATGGCGCTAACCGTTGAGCGTCCGGTTGCAGCGGTTCAAGGATTCTTTATTGCTGTCATCTTGGTCATTCTAGCGACTTATCTCTTATTTAACGCAGGCTCGATTACCTTCTTAAGATTTCTCAGAGGTCGGAAATCCTACTATTACAAGCCAGAGAATTTTATATCTGTCTCCAACTTAATAGCTCGGATGCGAAAAAATGCAGCGGGTCTTGCGACGATTAGTATTCTATCCACCATGGTCTTGGTCACCTTAACCGGGTCGCTCAATATCTTTATTGGAGGGCAGAATTACCTAGATACTGTTTCCCCTTCTGATTACATGATTAGTGTGGGGCATATGCCTTCAGATGCTGAAACAGAAACGGTTATTGAAGATGTTCAAGCTCAAATTAAGAAAACAGCCGATGCGACACATCTATCAGATTATCAGGTGGCACAGACAACATACTGGTCGGCTGAAATTCGAAAGATTGATGGAAGGAGCTTAGAGGTGAATGACCAGTCCACTCCATCAACTGGTCAGGAGTTGAAGTCAGAAGGAACAGTCTACTTTTTTGATCAGGCGACTTATGAGCAACTGACCGGTCAAAAAGTTGAGCTTGGGGAAAATGAAATCCTAGCCTATGGGTATCAATATCCTGGAAGATTAGACGCACAATTAGAAATCAATGGGAAGACCTTCACGATTAAAGAAAAGCTAAACTCCAATTTTATCCAAGGGAAACTCCCTCAAGCCGACCTGTTTCAACACCAAATGGGCTTGTACCTGGTCCTCCCTGACTTGAACCAACTGGGACTAAAAGTTGATAAAAATTTGGAATTCTCTATTAGTGCTAAAAATAAAGATAACCAAGATTTTATTTCTGGCTTGATCAAAGAGCTGTATTCGACAGACAAAATCAGTCAATATGGTGCGACTTATTTTGGTGGATTTGATCGATACAGTATAGAGAAAGATTGGCGTGAAACAGCAGGGACTCTTCTATTTATCGGGATTTTTTTATCTGTGATCTTTCTATTAGCTACGGTTCTCGTGATTTACTACAAGCAGATTTCAGAAGGCTATGAGGACCGGGAAAATTTTGTGATCTTGCAACAAGTAGGATTGGACCAAAAGCAAACGTCCACCACCATTCGCAAACAAATTCTCACCGTCTTTTTCCTCCCATTATTCTTCTCCTTCTTGTACCTAGGAGTAGCCTACAAGATGATCGCAAAGATCGTTGCTATCTTAGGAGCAACCAATGCGGGCTTGGTTCTTCAAACGACTCTTTCTGTCTGCGCTGTCTTTTTCATCTCTTATGTTCTCGTCTTTCTTCTGACTTCTAGAAGTTATCGAAAGATTGTCGTGAGATAGCGTTCGAGTCTATAAAAGATTGGGAAATGAAAAAGCTGATAAGTAGACAAACTGTTTTTTTCATAGAACAAGCTAAGTGTTGCGGAAAGAATTATAATAATGTATGTTTTAAAGCTTATTTAAACAAATACTGAAACTTTCCGCCGTGAGAAAAGTGCTAGAAATAAAGTATTTCTAGCATTCGGGAGTTTTGAAACTTTAGGTTCAAAACTAAGTTATGGAACTTCGGAGAAGTTCGCTAACGTCCGTACTCACCTAAGGAAAGTTTCAAAGATAGTTTTATCCTTAACCAAAAACACCGAGGATCAAATCCCCGGTGTTTTCTATCGCGATTATTTCACGTGTTTTGCAAGTTCTTCTTGCGCTTTTTTGTTTGATTCTTCTTTTTCTTTCAACCAATTCTTATAAGCTTTTTCGTAGTCAGCAGTTGTGACTGTCTTATCTTGAAGTTTTTGGTATTTGAAGAAGCTTGTTTCACCTTTAATACCAATTGCAGAATTTGCTGCTGAGAATGGCGTTACCTTCGTGATAGATGGAACTCCACCCTTAGAGTAGATTGGAAGTACCATTGCGTTTTCAGTCAACCAAGCTTGGGCAGCAGCGTATTTTTCATAACGCGCATTGGTATCCAATTTTTCAGCATTAGCAGCATCCAACAATTCTTTGTATTCGTTCAAACCAATTTTTTCGATGAGCGCTTGGTCTTTCTTAGGATCAAGTCCCATACCAGTCAAGGTTGAACCATCTGTTGGGTTCAAGATATCCAAGTAAGTAGATGGATCTTGGAAGTCAGGTCCCCAACCTGTGATATCCATATCAAAGTCTTTTTGATCTGGTGATTGGGCGAAGTAAGTAGCGTTGTCAGCATCGTCTGTAGACAATTTTTGTACATCGATCACGACATTGTCTTTACCAAGAGCTGTTTCAATAGAACTCTTCATAGAGTCTGCTTGTTGGACAAGAGCATTAGAAGATTGGTCTACGACATAGTCGATATGGATTGGGAATTGAACACCTTGTGATTGCAATTCAGCCTTCGCTTTTTCAAGTTCCGCTTTGGCTTTATCCGCATTATGCAAGCTATCTTGAGCATCAGCAAAGCTAACACCTTTCCACTCATCTCCTGTTGCGGCAAGTTTTTCTTCAACGAGAGTACCGAAGTCTTTCCCGTCTGCTTGCACAAATGTCGGTGGAACTAGAAGTGTACGTAGAGTTTTTGATGCTCCGTCTTTCCCGTTAACTTGAGCGCTGTAGGAAGTTCTATCCAAAGCGAAGTTCAAAGCTTGACGGAAGTTTTTGTTTTGAAGGGCTGTCTTCGTGTTGTTCTTTTGCTCATCAGATGTCTTCTTCGTATGGCCGTAATTTTGACGGTTGACGTTGAAGTAAGCGTAGTAAACAGTAGAATCTTGTGGGGAATAAACGATGTTATCCTTGAATTTCTTCTCAATCGTACTGTAAGTTGAGCTTGTTGGGAAGAGACGAGCAGTAGATAGGTTCCCATCTGAGAAGTTACGAGCAAGATAGTCTTGGTCAGATCCATCGAAGTAAGTCAATTTAACCGTATCGATGTGAACATTTTTCTTGTCGTAGTAATCAGGGTTTTTATCCAACTCGATTTGTGATTTTGAAGTGAAGGATTTCAAAATGTATGGACCATTGTAGAGGATACCATTTGGTTTCACGCTACCAAAGTCTTTCCCAGCTGATTCCAAGAATTTTTCATTAACTGGCATCATGGTAGCAGTCGTTAATTTTGAATTCCAGAAAGATTCTGGTTGGTTCAAAGTGTATTGAAGAGTGTGATCATCAACAGCTTTTACCCCAACAGTTGAGAAGTCTTTGGTTTTCCCGTTTACATAGTCATCCAAGCCTTTGACTGAGTTTTGAACCAAGTAAAGAGCATCCGATTTTTTATCTGCTACGTATTTTAGAGATGTCACGAAATCTTGTGCAGTGACGTTAGCGTATTCATTTCCTTCTGAATCATACCACTTTGCATCTTTTCGAAGCTTGTAAGTATAAGTCAGACCGTCTTTTGAAACGGACCAGTCTTCAGCAAGAGCAGGCACTAGGTTACCGTATTGGTCGTTTTCAAACAAACCATCGACCAAGTTGGTAGTAATGTCGCTTGTAGTTGAACGATTTGAAGTCAAATAGTTCAAGGTATCAGGGTCAGTACCATACACGTAGTTGTAGGTTGTCCCTTTTGACGCATTAGAAGATGAGCCACATGCAGCAAGGAAAAGCGTTGAAGCCGCGGCGACACCTGCTAAAAGAGCAAGCTTCGATTTTTTCATATTCGTGTCTCCTTTTGAATAATTTTAATTATTATACTCCAATCAATCTACAAAATAAAGTGTTTTTTGAACTTTTTTTGTATATTTACACACGAGTATACAGAGAAACCTTGATTTTAAGGGATTTTTAAGGAATAAAAATTTTTTTGAAAAAAGTTACTATTATGCTTTACATACTAGCCGAGAAAGAGTATACTGATAGTGAAATAACTAGTATGTAAAACAAACTAGTGGAAAATGTGAAGAAAGAGGTGAGAAGGATGAAAGAGTCCCAATTACTAAAGGGAGTCTTGGAGGGCTGTGTGCTTGAGATTATTTCAAAAAAGGCCATCTATGGCTATGAATTGATCCAAAGTCTCAAAGAGATGGGATTTGATAAGATTGTTGCTGGGACCATTTATCCCCTGCTTCAAAAATTAGAAAAACAAGGGGTTATTCATGGGGAAATGAGGCCGTCTCCAGATGGTCCTGATCGCAAGTATTTTTCACTCAGTGATGCTGGAAGAGAGCGCTTAGAGGAATTTTGGGACCAGTGGCAGGAACTGGTCACGAAAGTAGAACGTATCAAGAAGGAGGGAGAAGAATGGTAGAAAGTTATACAGAAAAAATATCGGATGAATTGATTAATCTAAACAAAGAGGATCAAGTCTATGTGAAAAAAATGGTGGCCTATATTGGGGCCAAGTCCTATTTTTATGATGATGAAGCACTCGGTGAACAACTCTACAATATGGTTTGTGACCTGAAAGTTGCTGAGAAAGAAGGCATACGGGCGGTGGATTATTTTGGAAAGGATCCACGGGCGATGGTGGATCAAGTTCTTTCAGACTTGCCTAAACGCTCTTTAGGATCTTATGTGGGACTCGTCTTCCTACTTGGAGGGATCTTAGTTGGCATGCGTTATTTAATGGATTTTACCTGGATGACGCCACTGAAAATCGAACCCCTGACCTATGTTGTCATTCTACTCAATTTCTTGGTGTTCAGCCAGTTCATTACGTGGCTTTGGTCCAAACAGAGCTATGGTGAAATGAAGTGGTCGTGGGCTACTTTTATCAGTGTGATCAGCCTGATGGTATTTCTGAACATCGTACGACTATTTTCGATCTATTTTGGCCACATTGGAAGTCTCTTCTTATCAGATGGTTGGGCGATTGTTCTTGCTGTCCTAGTCCTACTTGGATTTGCGATTATAGCTGTTAGAAGCAGGGAGCGTTTGATGACGAGTCTACTAGTCCTGGGCCTGACTTTCCTAGTTACTGGATGCTGGATTCGTCTTGTGAATCCAGAAACTGCTAATGTATTACGCTGGCTACTCCCTCTTATAGGACTCGTTCTGTTCCTCATTGTATTTCGTCTCCAAAGAAAGGGAAAAGCAATATGATATCAGCTATTTATTATGAAGAAACACAGGCTTTGGTTCAAACCTTTAGCCAAGAGGACCAAGCTTATTTCCAAGATCTCTGGGATTATTTCAATTTCGCCGGTTTCTTATATGAGGAGAAGGCTTTAAAATAGCAGGTCTATAATCTAGCGCTGGATTTTTCGCAAGCAAGTGGAGATGGATTGACAGCCAAGGACTATTTTGGACAGGATCCTAAGGAAATGGCAGACCAAATCATAGAGAACATGCCTAAAGAATCCACGCGATCTGTTCTAAAATATGGTGCAATCGTCTCAGGAATTGTGATTTTTTATCGCCTCTTAAGTGATTTTGCTTCTCAAGCGGTCCTTGTGCTCAAACCTCTAGTCTATTTGACCGACATCATTTTGGGACTCCTAGCTGTTGGGATGATCTTCTATCTCCTTCGTCGCCTCATTTTTGCGGAAGAAAAAGCGAAAAAAGCAATTTATGTAGCCTTTGTTCTAGTTCTAGGATTCTATTTTGTCGGTGAAATAGTGGGCGTCCGCTTCTTGCCGGCTCTTGCTTGGATTGTAGTCCCTAGTCCTTGGGATGCCCTTCTCATGACAGGGGCTAGCGGAGCTCTCATTCTTTGGCAATGGAAAGAAGAGTTTGGACGAGCTTTCATCTTTCCTATCATCGCATTTTTAGTGGTTGGATTCTTACATCGCTGGACCTTGGCACAAGGAGTTCAGAATCTTGGTATGACGGTTCTTCTGCCCACAGTGATCATCGTCTTTGGGTTGGTTATTTATTATTGGTTTACGATTCGTGCTTTGAAAAAGAATAGGACGGAAAGTGATAAATAGAAAGAAAAGGGGGGCTGGGACAAAAGTCCTAGCCTCTCAATTGTTTTTGGATTGTCGAGCAAGACGCAGTGGTTGATTGGTATCTTTGTTCGCTTTTTAAGCTCCAAAGATGACCTACTCAACTGTGCGGAGGTGGGACGACGAAATCGAATTCTGACGAATTACCGATTTCTGTCCCACTCTCTTTCTTGTTCAAGTATGATAGAATAAACTCATTAGATGGGAGAATATACATGAATCTATTTCGAAAAAAGGGACTTGGGCAAGTACACCCGGGTCTAAATCGCCATTTACGATTGTGGGATTTGATTATTTTAGGAATTGGTGCCATGGTGGGGACAGGGATCTTCACGATTACGGGAACTGCAGCAGCGAATTTAGCTGGTCCAGCCCTCATTATTTCGATTGTGATTGCGGCTTTTTGCGTCGGCTTATCTGCCCTTTTCTTTGCTGAATTTGCGTCTCGCATCCCTTCAACTGGTGGGGCCTATAGTTACCTCTATGCCATCTTTGGAGAGTTTCCAGCCTGGATAGCCGGTTGGTTGACCGTGATGGAATTTATGACAGCTGTATCAGGGGTGGCTTCAGGTTGGGCCGCGTATTTCAAGGGCTTGTTGGCCAATCTTGGCTGGAGTCTGCCGACGGCTTTAAACGGGACTTTTGATCCAGCTAAGGGAACTTATGTGGATCTCTTGCCTATTTTGGTTATGGTCCTCGTCACAGCCTTAGTCCTTATGAATGCAAAAGCGGTTTTACGCTTTAATTCCTTGCTGGTCTTACTCAAGTTTTCCGCTCTTGCCTTGTTTATTCTTGTCGGGATTTTTCACCTAAATCCTGGCAACTGGGCAAACTTTGCTCCGTATGGATTTGGCGAAATCTATGGTGGTCAGACAGGGATTATGGCTGGTGCTTCGCTCATGTTCTTTGCCTTTCTTGGTTTTGAGTCCATTTCAATGGCGGTCGACGAAATCAAGGAACCACAAAAGAACGTCCCTCGCGGGATTGTCCTCAGTCTCTTGATCACAACCGTTCTTTATATCTTGGTCACCCTGGTTTTGACCGGTATGGTTCCTTTTAAGAACTTAAATGTAGAAGACGCGGTTGCCTTTGCCCTTCGTCAGGTCGGAGCCGGCTGGGCTGGAAATTATGTATCGCTGGTAGCGATTTTGACCCTGATTACCGTCTGCATTTCCATGACCTTTGCCCTTTCACGGATGATATACAGTTTGGCGCGGGATGGGCTCTTGCCAAAAGCTATGAAACAGCTCGATCCAAAAACCAGAATTCCCAAAAATGCAACACTAGTAGCTGGATCGATGGCATCCATTGCTGGTGGAATCTTTCCACTTGCAAGCATCGCTTCCTTCTTAAATATCTGTACCTTGGCTTACCTGGTTATGTTGGCCTTTGCTCTCTTGAAATTGCGCAAGGAACACGGGGCACCTGGACCAGGTGAATTTAAAACACCCTTGGTTCCGGTCTTGCCAATCCTATCGATTGTGGTCTGTCTGTCCTTTATGACCCAGTATTCCCTATCGACCTGGCTGGCCTTCGGAGTTGCTCTCCTGATCGGGGTCGGAATTTATTTCGGCTATGGGTATCGCCATTCAGAAGAAAATCAATAAAAGATGAAAGCTAGAGTAGAAGAACTCTGGCTTTTTACATAGAGAAAGCTCTTTTTTTGGTATAATAAAGGGAGAAAGTTAACTAGATAACAAAGGAGAAAAACATGACATTTGAAGAGATTTTACCAGGCTTAAAGGCTAAGAAAAAATATGTGCGAACCGGTTGGGGCGGAGCAGAAAACTATGTCCAATTGTTTGATACCATTGAGCAAAATGGGGTGGCTCTGGAAGTGACACCTTATTTCCTCATCAACGTTTCTGGTGAGGGTGAAGGTTTCTCCATGTGGAGTCCAACCCCTTGTGATGTTTTAGCGACAGATTGGGTGGAAGTCCATGACTAAAAGAGTCTTGATTACAGGCGTGAGTTCCGGGATTGGTCTGGCTCAAGCTCGCCTCTTTCTAGAGAAGGGCTACCAGGTCTATGGGGTGGACCAGGGAGCGGATCCCCAGTTAGCAGGTGATTTTCATTTCTTGCAACGGGACTTAACCCTAGATTTGACGCCAATTTTCGACTGGTGTCCTGAGGTCGATGTCTTGTGCAATACAGCTGGTGTTTTGGATGATTACAAACCGCTTCTGGAGCAAAGCGCTGAGGAGATTCAGGAGATCTTTGAGATCAATTATGTGACCCCGGTGGAGCTGACACGGTATTATCTGACTCAAATGTTGGAGAAGAAGCAAGGTATCATCATCAATATGTGCTCCATTGCTTCTAGTTTAGCGGGAGGCGGCGGTCACGCTTATACCTCCTCCAAGCATGCCCTAGCGGGCTTTACCAAGCAGTTGGCCCTGGATTATGCAGAAGCTGGCATTCAGGTCTTTGGCATTGCGCCGGGGGCCGTCAAAACAGGCATGACCGCAGCTGACTTTGAGCCAGGTGGCTTGGCTGACTGGGTAGCCAGTGAGACGCCGATCAAGCGCTGGATTGAGCCAGAGGAAGTGGCAGAAGTCAGCCTCTTTTTGGCCAGTGGGAAGGCGTCTGCTATGCAAGGGCAAATCCTGACCATTGATGGTGGTTGGAGTTTGAAGTAGGGAAATGAAAAAGCAGGAGTTAAAATCTTGCTAAGAAATGTAATTGTTTTTTCCTTAAAAACACAGGGATAATAACAATTATGAAGATAACTGAGGGTAAGTTCAGAAGAACTTTTTGAATGGGCTACCTGAAACCTTAAGAGATTGTTTTAGAAGAAACGAATAGTACAATTGATTTGCTAAGTTATTGTGGAATGAAGGTGAAATCATGATTAAATTAGTGAATGTTGCTAAATGTTTTAGTGATGGATCGAATGTCAGATATATTTTCAAAAATTGTAATTTTGAATTTAAAAAAGGGAGCACGACTGCAATAGTTGGCCGTTCTGGATTAGGAAAAACTACTCTTGTTAAATTAATATTAGGGATTACCAGTTTAAATGAGGGGGATATCTTAGTCTGTGGTAGTTCCGTTTTAGATATGAAAAATTTGAGTAAGGTAAGGCGTAGGAATATTGGCTGTGTGTTCCAAAACTTTAATTTGATTTCAGGTTTCACGGTGAAAGAGAATATTCTACTTCCAAGATATTTTTTTGAAAATGGAGAGAATAACATTAACGAAATTTGTAACACTCTAGGTCTTTCAAAAGAAATGTTAAGTAAGAGTATTGATAAGATTAGTGGAGGTGAAAAACAAAGAGTTGCTTTGGCAAGAGCTCTTATTAATAATCCAGAAATATTGATAGCAGATGAACCTACTGGTAATTTAGACGCTGATAACGAACAAAATATAATAGAATTGTTAAAGAGGATCAATGAAGAGTTAGGTATCACGATTATAACAGTAACTCATAGTGATAAGGTGGCGAATAGTATGCAGTCTATTTGCACAGTTGTTGATGGCAAAATTGAGTACGTAAGGAGATGATAAAATGAATCATTCCATATTATTCATTGCTAGAAGAGATTTAGAAGTTAACAAACGAAGATATAGATTAGTTAGACTGTCAATAGCGATCTCTGTTTTGCTAATTGTTTTAGTGATGCTCATTTCTAATTCTTTCTATAATAAAATGATTAAAGAAATGACTGTAGCAAATAAAAATGTTGTTACTGTTGCCTTTGGTAATAAAGAAAATTCTCTGAATTATAAAGCTTTGCCTTTGTTTTCTAATGAGGATATTGATCGAGTAAAAAAAATAGATGAAGTAAAGAATGCTACTGGTGTAAAACTTTTATTTACGGATGATATCAAATTCCAAAATGGTAAGACATCGGTTTCCAATACCATCCATTGTCTAGAAGAAAAGTATTTAAAAAACCTGAATATTAGAATTGCCGATGGAAAATTTCCAGAGAAGGACAATGAAATATTAATCGGAAATTCCGTACACAAGGCTACATCAATGAATGTCGGAGATACGGTGACTATTAAGATTGATAATCATTATGTAAAGTTTGTAATTTCGGGAATTATAGACAAGCAAGGAGCGCAGTTGTTTTCTACGTTGCCAACAGAAATAAATCAAATGATGGCAATAAATATTAATAGTAGTAGCGTCTCATCAAATAAATATTACTATCTGAATGCTACTGTAAAAAATGGAACCGATTTAAATGAGGCAGCAAACAGGATAGAAAAGATTGTTTTAAAAAATGAAAATTTAAAACAATCTTTATCAGGGACAGGATTAGATGTTGTTGTAGCAACACAACAGGATGTTATAAATATGCTATCCAGATGGTTTTCCTACATCGACCTTTTTATCCTATTAATCATAGTTCTTATCTCTATTGTAGCGATTATTAATATTATCAATATTCTAGCCATTACCATTCAGGAGAATCATAAACAGATCGCAACTTTTAAAATCATCGGTGCATCTGATCGACAGATAAAAAGAATATATTTATTTGAAAGCTTCATGATGGGAGTACGAGGTACAAGCGCGGGATTGGTGATAGGAATTGCTATTTCTTATTTGATCATCTTTTTGAGTGGATTACCACTAGATATTGAACTTAGCAGATTGTTGTTCCCGGTATTAATAGGGATACTTACTTCAGTTTTTGCAGGATTATTGGTATCTAGAAAAATTACTAAAATAGATATTGAAAAAGTATTAAATCAATAGAGAAGAAATGATTAGTGGTAATAAGAGATGGTGTTGCAAAAAGAATAGCTATATTGATTTCACTATCGACTGAGCTTTGAATGAAAGTAGGAGGATTTGATGGAAATCAAAAATCACTTTGGTGTCTACGGAGTCTGTCTTCAAGAGGGGAAACTGCTCTGCATTGAAAAAACAAGAGGCCCTTATCAGCATCGCTTTGATCTACCGGGTGGTAGCCAGGAAGTAGGGGAAGGGCTGACAGAAACCCTCAAGAGAGAAGTCCTTGAGGAGACAGGCTATACGATTAGCCGTTATTCAAATCCTAGGATGTATGATGTACTGGTTCAAGAAGAGGGCAAAGATTTTGCAGTACACCATATCATGGCCTTTTATGATATCGTAGTAGATTTCGAGAACTCTCAACAATCCCTTCCTCAGGAGGTTCTTGATGGAAGTAATGATTCAGCCAATGCAATTTGGTTGAATGTGGAAGAAATTACTGCAGACAATGCTTCTCCTTTAGTATTGAAGGTAAAGGCGGAGTTACGAGGATTTCCAGAATTAGAACTGACAACCTACAGAAATTGGAAGGTAAAATAGAGGGAGAATGGAACTATTTAAAACATGGAAGAAATATATGGTTCTCTATGGTCTTAAATCTCAAATTGGAACTGTTTATCGAAACAGTGATAGGACAACGAGCTTTTATGATATTGGGAATTTTCTATACCTAGCAGGGGAGTTGGATCCCAGATTTTGGGAAGACTTTGTTAGGCAATATGGTTTAGATTATAAGATTATTATTTCAGAAGACACTAAGTGGCAAGATTTTCTGCATCGGCAAGTGGGGTTAATTTCTTTTACTCGCTATTCTTTTAAGGATAAGGCAAATTTTCAAGTTGAATTTCTAAATGATCTAGTTACTCATTTAGAGGAAGGTTACAATATTGTACCTATTGACAATCGTATTTATAACTATCTTTCTGAGGAAGAATGGTCACAAGATTTACAGGGGGATTTTGAGTCCTACCAGGATTTTGCTTTAAAAGGTGGATTTGGCTTTGTTATTCTTAAAAATAATGAACTGATTGCTGGGATTTCCTCAGGGTTAGTTTACCACGGAGCAGTTGAAGTGGAAGTTGCAACTAGACCAGACAAACAAGGAAAGGGATTTGCTAAAAAACTTGGTGCTGCAATGATTCTAGAGGCTTTAAATAGAGAAATGTTCCCACTTTGGGATGCTCATAACGAGGCTTCTAAAAAAGTAGCAGAATTTTTAGGATACGAATTAGTTGAATCTTATGAAGCTTTTGAACTAGAGGAAAGTGTCGTATAATGATATCTAATATTGTATCTTTTAAGACGAGGTGAATCGCTATGCAAAATCAACTGGCTCTTAGTGGCGAAAGAATTGTTGAAAAAATTTACCCACAACTATTTCATCATGTTGGTATGATTCGTGGCGAATATTTGGTGAGGGAGATCAGTCAAAATATACTGCTAAAAAGCTGTCAGCAATTTGTGAAAGATTATCTAGACACTATTTGTCATTTGTACTCAGATGAAGAAGTCTGGTATCGCTTTTCAGAGTTAACAAATGCAGAAGCAAATAGTCTAGACGGGACTAAAGAGTATTTTGACGAACGCCACCCATTATTTGGATATAGAGGGACTAGGCGTTTATTGGCGTGTCCAGATGAATTTCAGGCGGAGACAAATGTTGTTACCGAAGTTTTTCAAACCAATCCCAATCTGTCTGTTATTTTTCCTTTTGTCAATGATGCCGAACAATTAAAACAAGCTATTACAGTATTGCGTCAGTATGGTTTTACCGGGAAAGTTGGCACGATGATTGAATTACCATCAGCTTATTTCGACTTGGACAGGATACTGGAAACTGGTATTTCAAAGATTGTAGTGGGAATGAATGATTTGACTTCTTTTGTTTTTGCGACTGTGAGGAACAGTCAATGGCATGATATGGAAAGTCCCATTATGTTAGAAATGCTGAGACAGATGCAGGATAAAGCAAGGAAGAAAAAGATAGATTTCGCCGTAGCAGGATATCTGAATGCTTTTTTCATACAAAAAATGAATCAAATGGATATCAAGTGCATTATCCATTATAGTTCTATTCCAGAGATTTTTAATATAGAGATTGACCATCCAGATCATCTCAAACGTGTAAAAGAAGAAAGTAAAAAAATACAAAGGAGCAACCTATGACACCTCAAGAAATGTGGAATGCCTACAAGCAAATCAATCCCTCTATCGGAGATGAGATAGATGCCCGGGCTTTTGGAGTGGACCCAGACCTTTTAGCGGAACTGGTCTTTAAAGGCGAAAAAACAGCAACAGCCTCATCCTACGACCTTTACGCATTAGAGGACGAACCCCTTCCCCAAGAAGGGACCTTTGATGTTATTTTAGATAGTAAGGATCAAGCTGTTTGCATCGTTGAAATTACAAAGGTTTCCGTTCAGCCTTTCCATCAAGTGTCAGCCGATCATGCCTACAAGGAAGGTGAAGGAGACAAATCTCTGGCTTATTGGCGTCAGGTTCATGAAGACTTTTTCAAAGACTGCTTAGGAGAAGCAGGTCTGGCTTTTACACCTGATAGCAAGGTGGTTTTAGAAGAATTTCGCAAGGTTTATCCATTATAGATACGCTCTCCATTTAGAAAATCAGAAAAAAGAATAACTGTTTTTATACAAAATAGGCCTAGTGATTGTGACAAGCTAAAAATACTGCTCAGTTCTTAGAACTATTAAAAGATTTTTTGAGACTTTCCGCTGTGAGAAAAGCGCTTGAAACCAAAATTTCAAGCGCTCGGGAGTTTTGAAACTTTAGGTTCAAAACTAAATCATGGAACTTCGAAGAAGTTCGCTGATGTCCGTACTCACCTAAGGAAAGTCTCAACGAAGATATGATCTTAATCTAACTCTCCTTCTAGGAGAGTTTTTTGATCTGGGTCTTATTTTCCAAAAGGGCTAAAAAATGGTATAATGTAAGCGATATTGTACAGAAAAGAGAAATGTTATGCCAAATTATGCCATTATTTTAGCAGCGGGAAAAGGTACCCGTATGAAATCAGATCTGCCCAAGGTTCTTCACAAGGTCGCAGGGATCTCCATGTTGGAACATGTTTTCCGTAGTGTTGGAGCCATCTCACCTGAAAAGACTGTGACGGTTGTGGGCCACAAGGCGGAATTGGTAGAGCAAGTCTTAGCGGGACAAACAGACTTTGTTAAGCAAACGGAGCAGTTGGGAACTGGTCATGCAGTTATGATGGCAGAGCCAGTCTTGGAAGCTCTTGAAGGCCACACCCTTGTCATCGCAGGTGATACTCCTTTGATTACGGGTGAAAGCCTCAAACACTTGATCGATTTTCATATCAACCACAAAAATGTGGCAACCATTTTGACAGCCGAAGCAGCCAATCCATTTGGCTATGGTCGGATTGTCCGCAATGATAATGCGGAAGTGCTTCGAATCGTCGAGCAAAAGGATGCGACAGATTTTGAAAAACAAATCAAAGAAATCAATACAGGAACTTATGTCTTTGACAATGCGCGCCTCTTTGAAGCTTTGAAAAATATCAACACAAACAATGCCCAAGGTGAATACTATATCACGGATGTCATCGGTATTTTCCGCGAGGCTGGTGAAAAAGTCGGGGCCTATACGCTCAAAGATTTTGATGAAAGTCTTGGGGTTAACGACCGCGTGGCCCTTGCAACAGCAGAAGGCATCATGCGTCGTCGCATTAACCAAGCCCACATGGTCAATGGGGTGAGCTTTGTCGATCCAGATGCGGCCTATATCGATGTCGATGTTGAGATCGCACCAGAAGTGCAAATCGAAGCCAATGTTACCCTAAAAGGGCACACAAAAATTGGGGCTGAGACCGTTTTAACCAATGGCACCTATATCGTGGACAGTGAAATTGGTGCAGGTGCTGTCATCACCAACTCTATGATTGAAGAGAGCACGGTAGCCGATGGCGTAACGGTAGGACCATTTGCTCATATTCGTCCAGGTTCTAGCCTCGCCAAAGATGTCCATATTGGAAACTTTGTCGAAGTCAAAGGTTCGTCTATTGGCGAAAATACCAAAGCTGGTCATTTGACTTACATTGGCAACTGCCAAGTTGGCAGCAACGTTAATTTTGGTGCAGGAACCATCACAGTGAATTATGATGGCCAACACAAGTTTAAAACGACGATTGGAAACAATGTCTTTGTCGGATCCAATTCGACGATTATTGCGCCAGTTGAATTAGGCGACAATTCCTTAGTCGGTGCTGGATCAACCATTACCAAGGATGTACCAGCTGATGCGATTGCGATTGGTCGTGGCCGTCAAGTGAATAAAGAAGAGTATGCCCTTCGCTTGCCACACCATCCTAAAAATAAATAGGAGATTCTCATGCAATTTGAAGAAAAAACCATTGAGCGCAAGGAGATTTATCAGGGACCGATTTTCCAAGTGGTCACTGATCAAGTAGAACTACCCGCTGGAAAAGGCCAAGCGCAGCGTGATTTAATCTTCCATAACGGAGCAGTAGCGGTTTTGCCGATCACAGAAGATGGGAAAACGATCTTGGTCAAGCAGTACCGCAAGGCGATTGAACGGACCTCGGTGGAGATTCCAGCAGGGAAGTTAGAAAAGGGAGAAAATGCAGATCCTAAAGCGGCTGCTCTGCGTGAGTTGGAAGAAGAAATTGGCTACACAGCGGATCTAGAGTTGTTGTATGATTTTTATTCAGCTATTGGATTTTGTAATGAGCGGATCAAACTTTATGGTGCGACTAACTTGAAAAAGGTGGAAAATCCACGTCCACAAGATGCGGATGAGACCTTAGAGTTATTAGAAGTGACCTTGAAGGAAGCGAAAGATTTGATCCTTTCAGGTGAAATCTGTGATGCCAAGACCATCATGGCTATTCAATATTGGGACTTAATCAATAAATAGAGGAGGATCCGATGGGAAAACCTTTATTAACCGATGAAATGATTGAACGAGCAAGGCGAGGTGAGGACATCACCGGTCCTAATATGGTCGATGCGGAAGAGACGAAAATTATTCGGACAGACCACAGAGGATTTGGCTATGAACGTCCTATGAGAGAGAGTCGTATGGAGCGTCCACAAGAGCGTTATTCTCAGGATACTGTGCAGATCCAAGTGGAGCCCACAGTGACCAAGAGTCGTCGCATTGAAGAACGCAAACAAAGCGTGGTCCAATCCAAACTCAATAAGATTTTGTTCTGGATCATTGTGCTCCTCATTGCCTTGATCATTGCTATTTGGCGTCTATAAGGTCGTCACAAGGAGAGAAATGACATGAAAATTGGAATTATTGCAGCCATGCCCCAGGAGTTGAAGATCTTGGTTGAAGCCCTTGAAAATGGGGAAAAGCATCTGCGTCTTGGAAAAGTCTACTATACAGGATCAATTGGACGCCATGAGGTCGTTTTGGTGGAAAGTGGTATCGGAAAAGTCATGTCTGCTATGAGCGTAGCAGTTTTGGCCAATGATTTCAAAGTGGAAGCCATTATCAATACGGGTTCTGCAGGTGCCGTTGCCCCAGGAATGACTGTTGGGGATATCGTCCTTGCGGACAAATTGGCCTATCATGATGTGGATGTGACAGCCTTTGGCTATAAGTATGGTCAAATGGCAGGTCAACCACTTTACTTTGAATCCAGTCGCTATTTTGTATCAGAAATGAAAAAAGTTCTGGAAGAAGAAGCTGCAACCACACATGTAGGCTTGATTACAACAGGAGATAGCTTTATCGCGAGTGAAGAAAAAGTCGCAGCCATTCGGGAACATTTCCCAGAAGTCTTGGCAGTTGAAATGGAAGGGGCAGCTATTGCCCAAGCCGCTCATGCAGCTGGACGTCCCTTCATGGTCATTCGAGCTATGAGTGATACGGCAGATCACGCAGCCAACATTTCATTTGATGAATTTATCGTAGAGGCTGGTGAACGCTCTGCTCAAACCCTGATTACCTTTTTGAAGAGATTGGTGTAGAAAAAATATAGGGAAATTGAACATGTATCGTGAATCGTATTTTGATGGAGGCCTATTTTCATATATTGGCCATGTTTTATTAGCAACCTTCATTACAGTATTTACTTTTGGGATTTGTGCTCCTTGGGGTGTGTGCATTATGTATAACTGGAAGGTCAAGCATACCGTGATTGATGGTCGTCGTCAGTACTTTGACGGCACGGCTATGCAGTTATTTGGAAATTGGATCAAATGGTGGTTCTTTACCATCATTACATTTGGGATCTATGTGTTCTGGTTAAATATCAAGGTCACTCAATGGATTACCAAGCATACTCATTTTATAGACTAATTGAAAAGGACTCGTCTACGGACTAGTCTTTTTCTGAAGCCGATTCTTTCAGAAATAGAGAACTTTCATGCTATAATAAAGACTAGTAATGTAAAGGAGAGAATATGGTTTTATCAAAGAAACGGGCACGTCATGTGATTGAAGAAATTATCGCCCTCTTTCCAGATGCCAAGCCAAGTCTGGATTTCCGTAATCATTTTGAATTACTAGTGGCAGTCATGCTCTCAGCTCAGACGACAGACGCGGCTGTTAACAAAGCGACACCAGGTTTGTTTGCGGCTTTTCCAACCCCACAAGCCATGGCAGCAGCCAGTGAAGCTGATA
The DNA here is from genome assembly GCF_001069785.1 of Streptococcus parasanguinis. Taxonomy (GTDB): domain Bacteria; phylum Bacillota; class Bacilli; order Lactobacillales; family Streptococcaceae; genus Streptococcus; species Streptococcus parasanguinis_T. The sequence goes on along the minus strand of NZ_JVSR01000071.1, from coordinate 10,197 downwards.
TCGCCAAGCATATTTCTAAATTAGGCCTCTATCGAAATAAGGCCAAATTTCTCAAAAAATGTGCCCAGCAATTGCTAGACAATTTTGATGGTCAAGTGCCTCAGACTCGTGAAGAGTTAGAAAGTCTAGCAGGAGTAGGACGCAAGACAGCTAATGTGGTTATGAGTGTAGGATTTGGGATTCCAGCTTTTGCTGTCGATACCCATGTGGAGCGGATCTGCAAGCACCATGATATCGTCAAGAAATCAGCGACGCCATTGGAAGTTGAAAAGCGGGTCATGGATGTTCTGCCAAAGAGCGAATGGCTAGCGGCCCATCAAGCCATGATTTATTTTGGACGGGCCATCTGCCATCCTAAAAATCCTGAATGTGACCAGTATCCACAACTCTATCATTTTGATTAGGAATTAGTTCCTCTGCTCGAAAGAGCAGAGGTTCTTTTTTTGTAATGAAACGTATATTTATTAAAAGGATTGAAAGGTGATATCTATGTTGGATCTGGTGGTAGGTGCCTAGACTCCTCTATCCGGCTTCTTTGAGATCGATTTCAAGATGCTTTTTCTTTATATCTTATTATATTCATTCAGAAATAACGAACTTTTTTTAAATAAATTTGGTTTTTTTTAAGAAATAGTGTATAATGGTAGAAAATCTAACATAAGGAGATAGTGATGAAAGCAAAAAAACTGTTAGCTCTTGCAGGAGTTTCTGTTGCAGGTGCCTTTCTTTTAGCAGCATGTGGCGGTGGTAGTAGCAATCAAGCAACCTACTCATTCGTCTATTCAGCAGATCCAAATACCTTGGATTACATCGCTGCAACTCGTACAACGACTTCAGATGTCACAAGTAACCTTGTAGATGGTCTTCTTGAAAACGACCGATACGGAAACTTTGTGCCAAGTCTAGCAGAAGATTGGACTGTCTCTGAAGATGGATTAACCTATACTTACAAACTTCGTAAGGATGCCAAATGGTATACGAGTGAAGGAGAAGAATATGGTGCTGTAACGGCTCAAGACTTTGTTACAGGGATCAAACACGCGGTTGAGTCTAAATCAGAAGGTCTCTTCTTGATTCAAAATTCGATCAAAGGTTTGGATGCCTACGTAAAAGGGGAAACCAAAGACTTTAACACAGTTGGAGTCAAAGCCTTAGACGACCACACCATCCAATATACTTTGGTTCGTCCAGAAAGCTTCTGGAACTCAAAAACAACCTCAGGTGTTCTTTTCCCAGTCAATGCGGATTTCTTGAAATCTCAAGGGAAAGATTTTGGTTCGTTGAAACCTAGCAGCATCTTATACAATGGTCCATTCTACTTGAAATCATTGACTTCAAAATCTGAGATTGAATTGGTCAAGAACAAAGACTATTACGATGCGAAAAATGTTCATATCGATCATGTCAAATTGACCTTTAACGATGGATCAAACCCAGATTCTATCATTAAAAACTTTGAAAAAGGTCAATATTCCTTTGCATCTGTTATGCCAAACAGTTCGACGTATAAGAGCGTTAAGAAAAACTTTGGCGACAACATTGTCTACGGTTTGCAATTAGGAACATCCTACTATCTTGGATTCAACTTGGACCGTCAAAAGTATGACCACACTGCCAAAACAACGGATGAACAAAAAGCTTCTACCAAGAAAGCAATCTTGAACAAGGACTTCCGTCAAGCGGTGAACTTTGGCTTTGACCGCAAATCATATGCGGCACAGGTATCTGGATCTGATGCGGCTGAAAATACCCTTCGTAGCACCTTGGTACCACCAACTTATGTCCAAGTCAATGGAGAAGATTTTGGTAAGGTCGTTGAAAAACAATTGGTTACCTATGGGGATCAATGGAAGGGTGTGAGCCTGGCCGATGGTCAAACTAGCCTTTACAACCCAGAAAAAGCCAAAGCTTCATTTGCGAAAGCCAAAGCTGAATTGCAAAAACAAGGCGTTCAATTCCCAATTCATTTGGACTACATTGTCAGCCAAGTGGACAACAGCATGGTCCAACAAGCTAGCTCCTTCAAACAATCTGTAGAGTCAGCGCTTGGTGCAGACAATGTCGTTGTAGACCTTCAAAAGGTTTCGGATGATGATTTCCAAAATATCACCTACTTCAGCGATACTGCTGCTGCGAGAGATTACGATATCTCAGGCGGTGGTTGGGCTCCTGACTACCAAGACCCATCGACTTACCTCGAAAGTATCAGCCCAGTAAATGGTTCTGTCTTCTACTATCTTGGTATTGATGCAGGTTCAAACAATCCAGCCATTGCAACAGTTGGTTTGGATCAATACGCTAACATGTTGAAAGACGCCGATGCTGAATTGTTGGATCAAGCTAAACGCTATGAAAAATATGCAGCAGCGCAAGCATGGTTGACAGATAGCTCGATTACGCTTCCAACTGTTTCAAATGGTGGTGCTCCAATGCTTCAACGGACCGTACCATACAGCCGTGCTGCTTCATGGGTTGGTACAAAAGGAACAGGAACCTTCTACAAATACCTTGAAATGTCCAAAGATGTTGTCACAACAAAAGACTTTAACAAGGCCAAAGAAGAATGGTTGAAGAAAAAAGCAGAATCCAATAAAAAAGCTCAAGAAGATCTCAAAGATCACATCGAAAAGAAAAAATAAATCAATCATTGTTCCATCAATGAGGATAAAAAAAGTCGGAACCTTCATGTGAGGGTTCCGGTTTTTTAGGTATCGAATGTTAGTCCATCTCGTTCTTTTAGATGAAAGATAGATCAACCACTGCATCTTGCTCGGCAATCCAAAAACAGTTAAGAGGCTAGGACTTTTGGCCCAGCCTCTTAACTATAGACGGGTGATCATCATTCTATTCACTAAATCTTAAAAAATAGCCATCTGGATCTAAAACTGCAAATTCATGAGGATAGATATAATGGTCGCCAACAAGAAATTCTCTTTTGTTGTACCCTATGCTTTTTAGCGAAAACGTTTCCTATTTAAATAAACTCTAAAAAATGATAAAATATTTGTAAGTCAACCACTTAAGGAGGTTAAGCATTGTGAAAAACAAAATCTTATTAGGTTCTATGACGCTCCTATCTGCATTTATACTAGCAGCATGCGGAAAATAGAGAAAAGAAAACAAACGAAACTACAGCAGCACCAACAACTGAAGTCACTAAAGAAACTACGGATGCACCAACGACAACAACTCAAACAACAACTCCTGGGTCTTCTTCTGGGGCAAAAGAAATATCCCTTGCAGATACTCAACGTATCGGAAATGAAAAATTTGGTTATATCAATATCCCTAAAGATTGGGTCGTACGCACTACTCGAAGTAGCAAAGCGCTCGAATATTTATCACCAGACAAAAACAATGCGTTAATAATGGATTCAAACACTAAAGATACTGTTAAACTTGGCCCCAACGAAACCTTTGACGCAGAGTTACTTGCGAACCGTTTATATAGCTCATTCGGAAAACACAAAAATCGAACTAGTATAGAAGGTGTAAAAGCTATATTTGCCGGTGGGGACGCTTTCTTAATAAAAGTAACAGTTAAAGATGGGAGTACTTTATACGTATGGGTATTCCAAAAAGGAGATAAAGTATACACAATCATAATCCAAGGTTCAGAAGATATGATTAAATCCTTAAGACCTGTTCTCGAGCAATCTTGGGGCCTAGATCCGAATACTCCGGGGAAATAATCCTTAAAAAACTAAAAGAGACTAATCAATGTGATTAGTCTCTTTCTTTTTTTGTTTCTTTTTCTACTCTAGTGATCTATTTTCTTATTCACTAAATCTTAAAAAATAGCCATCTGGATCCAGAATTGCAAATTCATGAGGATAGATATAATGGTCGTCAACACGAAATTTTCTTTTAATTAATGGGCGATGAATAGGATAGTTGGCTTCTAACAATTTCTGATAGAGCCTAGGGACATCCTCTATACCAAAGGAGATGTTAATTCCTTGGCCAAATGGGTAGGTTAGTTCAGCTAATTCTTCAACTGTCCCCTCCTCTAGCATGAGCTGGCAATCTTCAAGAGACAGGAAGAGAAATTTTTCTTCTGGGCGCTCGTATTCGATGGTGAAACCGAGCAAATCACAGTAGAAGGAACGGGACTGTTCTATATTCGAAACCATAAACTCGGGAATTACTGCATTGTAGTTCATAAAGAAAATCCTTATAATTCAATTTCCAAGACAATCGGTGTGTGGTCTTGGCGTGCGCCTGAGTCAATCATGTCTGATTTAGTAACCTTATCTGCAATGCGGTTTGAGGTTAACCAATAGTCGATTCTCCAGCCTGTATTGTTGATTTTTGAAGTCTTGCTGCGTTGTGCCCACCAAGTGTAACGCTCCGGTACATCTCCGTGGAGGTGGCGGAAGGTATCTGTAAAGCCTGCTGCTAAAAGGTTGGTAAAGCCTGCACGTTCTTCGTCTGTGAAACCTGGTGAACGACGGTTGCTGGCAGGGTTGGCAAGGTCGATTTCCTTGTGGGCCACGTTGTAGTCTCCAGTAGCAAGAACAGGCTTTTGCTTGTCTAGTTCAGTCAAGTATTCCGCATATTTGACATCCCAGACTTGACGTTCTTCCAAACGTTTGAGTCCATCACCAGCGTTTGGTGTGTAGACCTGAGTCACGAAAAAGTGATCAAATTCTAGTGTAATGATCCGACCTTCCAAGTCCATGGTCGAAGGGGCTCCGATCTCTGGGAAAGTCACAACGGGTGTGAGCTCTTTTTTATAGAGGAACATGGTTCCAGCGTAGCCTTTACGAGCCGGTTCTTGAGAAGAGCGCCAGGTGTTTTCATAGCCAGGGAAGAGTTCCTCAAGGATTTCAAGGTGTTTTTTGGTAGGTCCTTTGGCGGATAACTTGGTTTCTTGAATGGCAATGATATCCGCATCCTCAGCAACCAAGGTTTGGAGGACTTCTTGAGAAAGTTTAGCGCGTGCTGAATCGCTGGTCAATGCAGCATTAAGCGAGTCGATATTCCATGAAATGAGTTTCATTGTGTTTCCTTTTCTTGACATAATTGATAGTTTTATTATAACAAAATTTTAATGATTTTCTGATCACAATGCCTTGAAATCTCTTGTGAAATCTATTATAATAGCTTGAATTCATTTGGAAAAAGGGAGTTGTTTATGAAATTTTACTCTTATAACTATGTGTTGGGTCAGATCAGCCAGCAAAACTGGGTGACCATTGGGATATCTGGCTTGCTTGTTCTTCTGACTGGTTTTTTTGCGGTGAAAGCCTATCGGGAGAAGCACGATAGCAAATTCCGCGAATTATCTATTATCTCCATTTTAACTCTGGTGGCAGTGGTCTTGATCAGTATCAGCAATTTCCAAAATAGCCAAAGTAATAATGATCAGTTCCAACTCTCACTCCATTTTATTGAGGTCATCTCAAAGGAGTTGGATGTCAAAAAAGAAGATGTCTATGTCAATACTTCAGCAGCCACAGATGGGGCGATCCTGAAGGTTGGAGAGGTTTATTACCGAGCTATCGCAGGATCTGACCCAGATAACTACCTATTAGAAAAGATGGATCTGTATAAAACAGACGTGGAACTTGTGGAGGTGAACAAATGACAGTAGATTTTTTAGCCATTTTGATTAAATTAGCTATCGGCTTGATTTCCTTGGTATTTGTAATCAATGTGACCGGGAAAGGAAACTTAGCACCAAGTTCTGCAGTAGACCAGATACAGAACTTTGTTCTTGGGGGAATTATTGGTGGGGTCATCTACAATAGCTCCATTACCATTCTTCAATACATTGTGATTCTCTTGATGTGGACTATTTTGATCTTGCTCTTAAAATGGCTCAATACCAATGTTCGTTTTATGAAGCACTTGATTGATGGAAAACCAACTGTCATCATTAAAAATGGGAAACTGGATCCGGAAGCTTGTCGTTCCAAAGGACTTTCTGCTTCAGATGTTGCTTTGAAACTACGTGGACAAGGGATTTTTCAATTAAAAGATGTGAAGCGCGCCGTTATTGAACAAAATGGTCAATTGATTATTGTCCGTGCGGGGGATGAAAATCCTAAATATCCGATCATTACGGATGGAGTGGTTCAGCTTGAAATTTTGGAAACAATTGGAAAAAGTGAAGAGTGGTTGTTGGCTGAATTGGAAAAAGAAGGCTATGATAATGTTTTGGATATTTTCATTGCGGAGTATGACAAAGGAAAAATCAATGTTGTGACCTATTAAAAGAAGAGATTGGACGAGCCTGTCCAATCTTTTTTCTTTATAAAATTCCAGGAAAGGCCTCTTCCTTTTCTTGAGATACTCTGGGAAAAATAGTAAAATGGAAGGTAAGTGTTGATTAGAAAAGAAGGATAGAACATTTCATGAAGAAGAAAATACGGAAGTTTGAGAATCATTCGATAACACGCAGACTCTATCTGCTGTTTAGTTTGATTTGCCTTCTTTTTTTGGTTCTGATTGCCCGACTTGGCTATATGCAGATCTCTCACCAAGCCTACTATACGGATAAATTGGCAAAAGCTACCAAAAAGACGGTCAAACAAGGGAGTGTGCGAGGGCAAATCTATGATGCTTCTGGTAAGCCCTTGGTGGAAAATGTGGGAAAACAAGTCTTGACCTTTACGCGGGATCGTAAAATGACGGCCCAAGAAATGCGAGAGACAGCTGGAAAACTCTTGCAGTATGTCGATGTAGAAAATCCTCAAGTGACCGAACGGCAAGAAGTGGATTACTATCTAGCCAATACCAAAGTCTACCAAGAGGTCGTAGAGCACCTGCCTGAGAAAAAGAAATTTGATACTGATGGCAATCGTCTACCAGAAGCTAAAATCTATCAAGCGGCAGTGGACAGCATTGACCCTTCAAAACTCGGTTACACAGATGATGAGAAAAAGATTATCTATCTTTATAGCCAAATGAATGCTGTGGAGAATTTTGCGACGGGGATTATTTCGACGCAAGCACTAGGAGCTGAGCAGATTGCGACCATCGCGGCTGACAGTCAGGACCTTCCTGGAATTGCGATCACGACCAGCTGGGACCGCAAGGTTTTGGATACTCCTTTAGCTTCTATCATCGGAACGGTTTCGACTGAGCAGGCGGGACTTCCAGCAGAAGAGGTTGAAGATTATGTCAAAAAAGGCTATGCTCTCAATGACCGGGTTGGTACCTCTTATTTGGAGAAAGAATACGAAAATGTCCTTCAAGGAAAACGCAGTGAAAAAGAAATTCTCCTAGATAAAAATGGCAACATGGAGAAAGTGGTCGACGTTTCAAAAGGGGCCAAAGGAGAAAACCTCAAGCTCTCGATTGATTTGGATTTCCAAAAAGGAGTGGAAGATATCCTTCGCTCCGCCTTTAGCGCAGAGTTGCAAGCTGGGAATGCGACCTACTCCGAAGGTGTCTATGCTGTAGCCCTTGAGCCTGATACAGGGAAAGTCCTTGCCATGGCAGGGATCAAACACCAGGCTGGTAGTCAAGATTTATCAACCGATGCTTTGGGAACAGTCACCAATGTTTTCGTCCCAGGATCGGTCGTTAAAGGAGCAACCTTGACTTCAGGATGGGAAAATGGTGCCATTTCCGGCAATCAGGTACTGACCGATCAGCCCATTGTTTTTGCAGGATCAACACCGATTAACTCTTGGTTTACCCAATACGGTAGTCGTTCGATCAATGCGGTAGAAGCTTTGGAATACTCTTCTAATACCTATATGGTCCAAATTGCCCTTAAGATGATGGGGCAACCCTACACTCCCAATATGACCTTGCAAGTGGATCAAGTGGACCCTGCTATGAAAAAACTTCGCTCCACTTTTGCAGAGTATGGTCTTGGAACGTCAACGGGGATTGACCTTCCCAATGAATCGACCGGTTTTATTCCGAAAGAGTATACAGTCGGTAATTATTTGACCAATGCCTTTGGCCAGTTTGACAACTACACCCCTATGCAATTAGCTCAGTATGCGGCAACCGTTGCAAATGATGGGAAGCGGGTGAGTCCTCATGTCGTCGAAGGCATCTATGACAATAATGATCAAGGTGGCCTCGGTCAGTTGAAAAAAGCGATCGAAGCCAAGGAGCTCAATCAAGTCCATATCTCAGCGGAGGACATGGCTTTGATCAAGCAAGGGTTTTACCAAGTGGCCAATGGTACGAGTGGGTTGACGACAGGAAAAACCGTTGGTCGTGGGGCCAGTGTGCCCATCAGTGCAAAGACTGGTACAGCTGAAACCACTGTCGATGGAGGCAAACAAGCCATTAATACTAATGTGGTGGCGTATGCCCCATCGAATAATCCAAAGATTGCGGTAGCGGTGGTCTTTCCACATAATACCAATCTACAGGCGACGGTTAGTCATTCCATTACGCGTGACATTATTAACTTATACAATCAGAAACACCCCATGAATTAGAAAGGAAACTATGCTTTATCCAGCACCTATTGCAAAATTAATTGACAGCTATTCCAAGTTGCCAGGAATTGGGATCAAAACAGCGACCCGTCTTGCTTTTTACACGATTGGCATGTCAGATGATGATGTTAATGAATTTGCCAAGAACTTACTAAATGCCAAGCGTGAGCTAGGGTATTGCAGTATTTGTGGCAATTTGACTGATGAAGAAACCTGCGAGATTTGTCGAGATGAAACGCGGGATCCATCCCTCATTCTTGTTGTAGAAGATAGCCGGGATGTATCTGCTATGGAAAATATCCAGGAATACCATGGCCGTTACCATGTCTTGCATGGCTTGATCTCGCCCATGAATGGCGTGGGACCCGATGATATCAATCTCAAGAGTTTGATTAGTCGCTTGATGGATGGAACAGTCACAGAGGTCATTGTTGCGACCAATGCGACAGCAGACGGGGAAGCAACATCTATGTATATCTCGCGCGTGCTCAAGCCAGCAGGGATCAAAGTGACACGTTTGGCACGTGGTCTGGCAGTTGGAGCCGATATCGAGTATGCGGACGAAGTGACCTTGCTTCGCGCGATTGAAAATCGGACAGAATTATAAGAGAAGTTCTTTCGAAAGGGCTATCATTGTGGTATACTATCAAGTAAGAAATCAAGGGAACAATTAGGGAGAAACTATGAGTAAACAAGACTTAATCCTGTTGTATGGTGGACGTAGTGCAGAACGTGAAGTTTCTGTTCTTTCAGCAGAAAGCGTGATGCGCGCGATTGATTACCAAGCATTTTCGGTTCAAACCTACTTTATTACGCAGTCAGGAGACTTCATCCAGACGCAAGCTTTTGAAGAGAAACCAGCGGATGATGAGAAATTGATGACCAATGAGACAGTGGACTGGTCTAAAAAAGTGGCACCATCTGCGATTTACAAGGAAGGAGCAGTAGTCTTTCCAGTTCTTCATGGACCAATGGGAGAAGATGGTTCCATTCAAGGCTTCTTAGAAGTCTTGAAGATGCCTTATGTTGGCTGTGGTATCCTAGCTTCTAGTGTTGCGATGGACAAGATCACGACCAAACGGGTCTTGGAGTCTGCAGGGATTCCACAAGTTCCTTATGTAGCTGTAGTGGAAGGCGATGACTTGGAGGAGAAAATTGCTACAATTGAAGCTAATCTCCCTTATCCTGTCTTTACCAAACCATCCAATATGGGTTCAAGCGTAGGGATTTCAAAATCTGAAAACCAAACAGAACTTCGGGCTGCTCTCGAATTGGCCTTCAAATACGATAGCCGTGTCTTGGTAGAGCAAGGAGTCAATGCGCGTGAGATCGAAGTTGGACTGCTTGGAAACTATGATGTGAAGAGTACCTTGCCAGGTGAAGTTGTGAAAGATGTGGCCTTCTATGATTATGATGCCAAATACATCGACAACAAAATTACCATGGCGATTCCGGCTCAATTGGACCCTGAGGTTGTGAAAACCATGCGGACCAACGCAGAAAAAGCCTTTCGTGCGATCGGTGGTCTAGGTTTAGCGCGTTGTGATTTCTTCTATACCGATAAAGGAGAGATCTTCTTAAACGAACTCAATACCATGCCAGGATTTACTCAATGGTCTATGTATCCCTTGCTTTGGGACAATATGGGACTCAACTATACAGATTTGATTACCAAGTTAGTAGAGCTTGGAAAAGAAGTCTTCCAAAAACACGAAGCGCATTTGTTGTAAGAAAAGAGAGAGTGGGACAGAAATCGGTAATTCGTTAGAATTCGATTTCGTCGTCC
>NZ_JVSR01000070.1:0-25686 GCF_001069785.1 Streptococcus parasanguinis | reverse complement strand
AATCGAATTCTAACGAATTACCGATTTCTGTCCCACTCTCTTTTTTATTTCTTCCGATGAAAGAACCAGCCCACTAGTTTCTTGAAGACTTGAATCAAGACGAGAGCAAGAACGGCCATGATGGCACAAATAACCAGCGTTTGAAGCCTCAAGGGGCTCATGTTAAAGAATCTACCTAGGATACTACTTGAAACCAGGAAGGCTAGGATATTTCCTAGAAGAACCAGTCTCTTGTAGTGATTGAGAGGCTGGGATTCTTGATAGATGATGGTAAAGCCGACGAAGGCCATCAAGCAGATGGCTGCACTTGAGAGCTCTTCCGACCTCATGCCAAATGCTGAAGAGAGCAAAACCAAACTAAAGATCAGTATAAAATCCGTCAAGGCAGCAGGTAGCGCATTTTTAAAGACCGTTTCGATAAAGCGCCCTTTGATGCGCTCGCTATTGGGCTCAAGCGCTAGGAAGAATCCTGGAATCCCAATCGTAAAACCACTGATCAAAGACATCTGCGACGGCATGATGGGATAGGTAAAGGCTAAGAGCGTCACTGAGATAGCCAACAAAATGGAAAAGATATTCTTGATCAAAAAGAGACTGGCTGATCGTTGAATATTATTGACCACCCGCCGCCCTTCTGCCACGATGGACGGCATCTTCCCAAAGTCAGAATCCAGTAAGACCACTTGCGCCATCTTCTTGGTCGCATCGTTTCCAGATTCCATCGCAATACTACAATCCGCTGTTTTGAGGGCCAGAATATCGTTGACGCCATCTCCAGTCATAGCGACTTTATGCCCCTTTGCCTGCAAGCCTTCAACAAGGCTTTTCTTTTGCTCTGGTGTCACCCGACCAAAGACCGTATATTGGCTCGCCGCCTGGTGCAAATCTTCTTCCGTCAGTAAGGTTCTGGCATCGATTAGATCTTCTGCTCCTCCAATGCCTGCTTTTTGTGCAATAGCTGAGACTGTAGCAGGGTTGTCCCCTGAGATAACCTTAATGGTCACTCCTTGTTGTTTAAAGTAGGCGAAGGTTTCTTTGGCATTTTTTCTCAAAGGATTGGAGAGAATAATCCAGGCTACCAAGTCTACAGGAGCCTCTAAAGTCTCTCCCAGTTGTTCTCCCCGATATTTCCCAAAGGCCAAGACCCGATTGCCTGCCTGAGTAGCAGGAGCTATCTCCTCTTCAACCTCAGAGAAGCCCTCTCGTAAAACAAATTCTGGTGCGCCTAATACATAGATCCCAGATTCAAAGGCAATGGCTCCATACTTTTTCTTAGACGTAAAGGGCTGAATGTCTTTAGCCTTCCAAGGCTGGCTGACTGGTGTCTTATGAAATTTTCGGATGGCATCCATGGTATCGTTTTGATCCATACTAGCCTTGACATACTGAGCTAGAGCTTCCAAGTCTTGAGCATCTTTAACTGGACGAATCTCTGTCACTTCCATACCTGGCTCTGTAATGGTCCCTGTCTTATCGACACAAAGGACATCCACGCGCGATAAGGTCTCAATTCCCTTCATGCTATTGAGCAGGACCTTTTCCTTGGCCAATCTGACAGCACCAAGAGCCAGCGCCAAGGTCATCAAGAGGTACAAACCTTCTGGAATCATCCCGATCAAGGCTCCGACTGTTGAAGTCACACTTAGCTTAAGGCTATCGCCTAGGCTAACATAGCTCCGAAGAAAAAGGAGGGAACCTAGCGGAATGATAAGGAGACCAATGATCCCTACGATGCGGTTAACCGCATGAACCATATCAGATTCCTCATGGGACCTGACCTGCTTGGCTTCCAAGCTCAATTGGTTGATGTAGGAGTCATTCCCCACTTTTTCCAATCGTGCCAGTCCTTGACCAGCAATCACAAAGCTACCTGACATGAGCGCATCTTGCGCTCCTTTTTTGACCTCATCGGCTTCACCTGTCAATTGCGATTCATCGACTTTTAGCTCGCCCTCCAGCAAGACCCCATCCGCATAGATCTGGTCTCCAGCTTGAAAGCGAACGAGATCACCCTCCACCAGCTGATCGATAGGTAGAGCGACTTCTTTGCCTTCGCGAAGAGCGATCGCCTCACTCATGTGTAGAAATTGCATCTGACGCAAGATCCGTCTAGAGCGGACTTCCTGCACAATACCAACTAAGGAGTTGACCACGACAATCGGGACAAACAAGAGATTGTTCCAAGACTTCACTGCTACCAGCAAAATAGCCAAAATCAAAAATATCAGATTAAAGTAGGTAAAGACATTATCTCGAATGATCTGTCCTAGGCTTTTTTCTGTCTTGATTGTGACCTTATTTTGCTTGCCCTCTTGGATCTTTTTCGCTACTTCTTCCTGACTGAGTCCTTCTAATCTATCCATTGCTTTCCTCACTCATGTATTTCCAAGGGCAATCCTTCTGGATCGAAGAAAAATGCCATTTTCTTACCATCAAAGTCATCATAGCGAAGGCCTGTGTTCTCAATACCTAGCTGATCCAATCTAGCTAGATACACCTCTACATCTTCCACTTTAAAGGCTAGATGACGCAGTCCCGCATGCTCGGGCAAGGGAAGCTTAGGCCGTTCTGGGGCCGTCGGTTTGATAAAGAGTTCTAAAGTCAGCTGGCCCTGACGGAGATTGATCAAGATATCTCCGCGTTCAGGACGGTCATATTCACTGACAATCGCAAAGCCCAACTGGTCCACATAGAAATGCAACATGGCATCGCGATCCCGTCCAATGATGGCAATATGATGAATCATGTCTAACTTCATCTGGTCCTACTTTCTATTTTCTATAAAAAGAAAAGGGAGTGGGACAAGCGTCCTTTTTCCCTATCCTTATGATTGTTGCAATACTTTCCGAGGCTTGGTTCCTTCAGCAGGTCCAATCACACCCGCTGCTTCCAACTCTTCCATGAGGCGAGTCGCTCGGTTAAAGCCAACGGACAAGCGGCGCTGAATCATCGAAGCACTGGCTTTTTGAGTTTCAACCACGAGCGCCTTGGCCTCTTCAAAGAGAGGATCCCCTTCATCAGAGCCACCCATGCCTCCGTCAAAGTCCGATTCGGATACTTCGCCTGGATCAAAGGCATCATCATAATCGGCTTCTGCCTGCTCCTTAACAAAGTTGACAATCCGCTCCACATCGTCATCTGAGATAAAGGATCCTTGCAGACGAATCGGGTGGTTTTCATCGATCGGTTTAAAGAGCATGTCTCCGCGACCAAGCAATTTCTCTGCCCCATTTTCATCCAAGATGGTCCGTGAGTCGGTTCCAGATGATACCGCAAAAGCGACACGGGAAGGTACATTGGCCTTGATCAAACCTGAGATAACGTCAACTGATGGCCGCTGAGTCGCAAGGATCATGTGGATCCCGGCTGCACGCGCCTTTTGTCCAAGGCGAATAATGGCATCTTCCACTTCTTTACTTGCAACCATCATCAAGTCTGCCAACTCATCGACAATGACCACAATCAATGGAAGTGGTACTTGCTTCATCTCAGACTGGGCATTGTACTCAGCCACCTTGGCATTAAAGCCAGCAATATTCCGAGCGCCCACTTTCGAGAAGAGCTCATAGCGATTTTCCATCTCATCAACGACCTTCTGCAGGGCCCGACTAGCCTTGCGTGGATTGGTCACCACTGGAATCAAGAGATGTGGAATATCATTGTAAACAGAAAGTTCCACCATCTTAGGATCGACCATCATAAATTTGACTTCGTCTGGACGGGCCTTCATCAAGATACTCGAAATGATGCCATTGACCGCAACCGACTTACCAGAACCGGTTGAACCCGCGACCAAGAGGTGGGGCATCCGGGCCAAATCAAAGGTCCGAGCTGAGCCATCTACAGCCTTCCCAAGAGGAATCTCAAGGAGTTTGGCAGGGTCTGTTTTGGACTGCTCCCACAATTCACGGAAGGAAACGGTCGCAATCTCTGAGTTGGGCACTTCAATCCCGACCAGAGACTTCCCTGGAATCGGTGCTTCGATCCGCACATCCTTAGCTGCTAAGGCTAGGGCCAAATCATCTGCTAGATTGGAGATGCGGTTGACCCGCACACCGACAGCCGGCTTGACCTCATACTTGGTAACAGAAGGACCGATCTCAGCCCGCTCCACTGTCGCCTTGATGTTAAAGCTTGCAAAGGTTTCTTCCAGAATGCGGATATTCTGGCGAACGATGTTTTTCTCTTTGGATTGATTTTTGGGTTTATCAGGCGCAAAGAGATCAATCGTTGGGAGTTTGTACTGAAGGAGTTCCTTAGGCGTGAAGTCCACTTGAACTTCTTCCCCATCGTCCTCGAATTCTTCAGCTTCCGGAAGCTCTTCGTATGCTTCAGGCTCTTCAGGCCATTCTTCATCTGGCAGGTAGATCTCTGGTGTTGCTGGTGCGAAAATTTCGGCTTCTGGGAAGGACTCTGTGAACGGCTCTTCCGCCAACACCTCTCCTGTTTCAGGGTCTACAGGATGCCCTTCCATTGAAAGGGGAGTTGGAAGAACTGCACTTGCTTCTTCTTGCTCTCTTTCAGCTGCAGCAGCTTCCTCAGCAGCTCTCGCTTCCTTTTCAAGGAATTTCTGCTCGCGACGTTCTTTACGTTTTTCCATAGAAGCGTGGAAGGTTTCCGATCCCTTTTCAAACAAATCATAGATGGAGTAAGGACTCATCAAGAGGATCCCCAATCCGATAAAGAGAAGGCCAATAAAATAAGAGCCAATATTTGAAAAGAGGAAGGAAATCGGAGCATAAAGAAGGGCACCGATCATACCACCACCGGCAAAGCTCTCCACTCGCAGATGAATCAGGTCTGCCATGATTCTTGAAAAGGTGACCTTGATCCCATTATTGTCTAAATGAAGGGAGGATAAAAAGAAGGCCTGAAACATCAAGAGAAGTCCAGCAAAGAAGCTTAGGAATCCTGAAATAACCCCTTCGTGTTTGTCCAGCCATTTAAAGGCATAGAGGTAGAAAAAGGTCGCTAAAATAGCCAAATAAGCCAAACTCCCAACAAACAGTCGGATCAAGTTGTAGGCCAAGACCCCTACTGCTCCCAATTTCAAGGCCGCAAAAATTAAGACCAGACTAATGAGAATGGTCGCAATCATGCGATGAATTGCTTTTTTTCTTTCTAATTCTGCTTTGGACAGTCGTCTCGTCGACCGTGTTTTTTTTGATTGATTATTGTTTGCCATAACCTTTATTATATCACATTTCTAAGCCAGTTCTCTAGTAAAATCATTTCCTCAATTTTTCAGAATAAAGTAAAAAACAGCACCGAGTGGGTACTGTTACTTATAGATTTTTCTTGGGGTGACGGTCAATGATGGCTTGATAGTCTTTCAGCGCTTGCTTTCCTTTGTCCGTCAACTGATAACCCCGAATTGTGAACTGCTCCGCCAGTTCTTCCTCCGTAAAATGGTCAGCCAAAGCTTGGTTCAAATCGGTTGCTTTCATTTTGGACAAGCCCGCGACTCCCATCTTTTTAAGAATGGCTTTTTTCATGGTCGCATTGATATGGTCCAGCGAATCAAAAGCGGATTCGATATAGGCATACCCCTTATCTACCAAAACCTTCAAATGTTCCGGCGCATGAATCCCATAAGTGTATTCGAAGTACTTGGGAAACCAAGTCTCCGTCGTAAATGTTCCAAAATGGATCCGCCACAAGAGAATGATATCCCCCGCAAGCAAGCCATCTTGGAGCAACTCCATGTTTCGTTTAGAAACAGGCTTTGGATCCAACAACCAAGCTACTAAATCTCTCTCAGGCGAAATATAGGGTTTCACCTCGTGATCAGCGTAAAATTTTTCCATTACATCTAAAACAGTCGTCATAAGTCTCTCCAATCTATCATTGATTGTCTCATAACAAAATAAAAAGAACCTGTCGATCATGAAAGCTTCCTGATGACATGTACCTAATGTAAAATGGATCTTACTTAGATTTTTTATCATTCGGTGTGATAGTATCAAGAACTTGGTCGACTTTTTGTTCGCTTTCTAAGTCATGATCCGTTTGAATGATATCGATTTGATCTTGTAAATTTGTCTGTTGGACTTGTGGTTTGTATAGCGAAGCAAATCCTACTCCAATTACCAATAAACTCGCTCCAATGACGCAAAGTCTCTTGACATGCCAAGCCATCGGTAAGGGAATTTTCGCTCGAATCCCCGATTTCTTGACCCAATCCGGGTGGTCTCGCATGACACGATTAGCTGCCATCAGAGGCATCAGGTAGCCAAAGAGCGCAATGACCGTTGTCAAGCCAATAACTCGAAAACGATTCTGCTTCGATGGAGAAACATGGTTCACTTCCATCAGGACCATGCCCGTAATCACCAAAATAATGACCAGTAATAAGCCCAAAGATCTCCATAAACCTTCTCTGCGGTAACATTTCAATTCATCAAACGACATCTCCTTAAAATTCTTATCCATTTTTTAATAACTCCTTGTGTTTGTTCAGGCTCTTTCAATTAATCTCTATTTTGATTGGAGGATTTACAGATGACTGCCTTCATCCTTCAAGTATTGCTTAGCCTTTCGAACGATATAGAGCGACTCATCTTCTGAGACTAACTTGCGAAAGAGATCATTGGCTCTGTGCTGATCGCCTTTAAGAGTAGCATTCAAGGCTTGGTAGTAGATAATTTCCAACTGCTGGTACTTGAAATCATTGCTTAAATCTTCGAAATAGTCATTACTTTGGTGCGCAATGGTTAAATCATAAAGGGCAAGACAGACCTTTCTTGTTTTCTCAGCCAGTGTCGGGTCTGTGATAGTCAATTCATTAAACTGAGCCTCTAGCTCTTCTCTAGTCAAATCAGGATTTGTCAGCACGATCGAACGAATAAGATAACTCTCAAAAAAGTTCTTATATTTCTGCGGACAATCCTTCTGACTGAGTGCTTCCCTAGCTTCCTTTATGACAATATCAAAATCTCCCATCATAAAAGAATAGGCGACCGATGTTAGCTTAATATCTATCTGTGAAATAGCTTTTTTCACATTCTTGTTCAACTGAAGGTATTGCTGCCAAAAAGCTAAATCTAAGTCTACATGGAGCAAGGTGTTGCACTTGTTGGTGTAGCTTTTCTTGAGCAATTGGATGAATAAAATCAAGCATGCAATAACCAATAAAACGCCAGCAGTCTGAAGAAGAGTATCCCTGACCACTAATCCAATGCAAAAGATCAGAAGCATTGCTAACAAGCCTGCAGATCTAATATAGAGTCTATAGTTTTTGCGTAGAGTTTTATAATCCAATTTGTAGCCTCCTATTCATGATACGGTTTTTGAGAGAATTCGTTCATTTTCAAACAAATTAACATATCTCCCATCATACCGAATTTTCCATCTCTACGCAACTTCCTTCTTAATTAGTGATTTAGTCAAAAAAGAAATCACCCTCACGGGTGACGAATGCTAAAGAATTAAGGAAACTATTTCTTTTCCAAAATTCTTAAATAGTGTGTTTTCTTGAATTGGCCAGATAATGTTAACACAACAAAGAGATACTACATCAAAAAACTTATAAACAATAACAGAAAGCTTCCGAAGGCAAGATATAAGAGGGATAATCCTAAAGTGATGAGTCCAAAAACAAGAATCAGCAAATAGGTTTTCAATCCATTCGACTTCTGTACTTGAAAATAATGCTCAGGTATTTCATAAGGAATGACATTCACTGTATACTTCTGCCTTCTGTGTTTCAATTGCCATATAGCGATGACAAGCATCAATCCAAACGATAGCACTAGTGGGATGAGTCCATGAAAGGATACTCGATCCGTTAACAGATAAATGCCATAAAAAAGGATGCTACTTGGAGTAAAAATAATGGGAAATGGAACACTTTTTCCGACATAGAGCTTATTCTCCTCAGGGTAATAAAATACTGTTTTTTTGAGATTCCCTTGATCTGCTCCGAATTCGACCAAATCGCGTAAAGGGAATTGTTGTCGATCCTTCGACGCTAACACAATCTGTTCAAAATCCACTTCCGTAGTTTCCTGCTCAAAAGCTTTATTTGCTTCTACCTCTACCTGAGCTTGAAGATGCTCTTGGTAATACTTCAGTAATTCCTTATTTTTCCGTTTGGTACCAAGGAATTTAAGTGTAACTGAACGATCAGAAGTCCCATTGCCTATGACTTTTCCTTCCACATAAATTGGATAATTGGTGATTCCTCGAGACGTATTCTTTTCTCCCAAACGGACCACAATGGTGAATGGGTCTAGGCGATAGCGCTTGAAATTGCGATCGACCACTATTTCTGAGTTCCTAATCTCTATTCTTCCCATCGATGAAAAAATAATCCAGCCAACTGTCACTAGAAGAAAACAAGCAGGCAATAAGGCTGTTAGGTTTTCAAAAAAATTATCTTCAATCAGTAATTGGATGACAGCGATGAGCATCGACACTGCCAAAAAGATCAAAAAATACAGTGAACTTCTCGAGTAAATATAAAATTTACGTAGTTGTTTCATTTATGACATTCTTCCTCTTTAAAAAATCTATTTCACAACTCTAAAAGCACTTTCCATCATACCGAATTTTCCATCTCTACGCAAGATCCTTCTTAATTAGTGATTTATCAAATGTTATCAATCTTGAAACAACCTCAGAAAATAGAGAATCCCGTCCAGATTTGAAAGTATCGTAAAATTAAGGTACAATAGAGAAAGACAACTATGTTGGAAAGGAAGAATATGAAAAAATTAATCGCACTACTATTATTTTCCGGCTTGGCTTTGACAGCTTGTTCGTCTAATAAGACTGACGCTAACTCTTCAAGCTCAAGCAAAGAAAAAACAGAGCAGACAGCAACTTCTAGCTCTAGTGAAAAAGATCAAAAGAAAATCGAAGAAGAACAAAAGAAATTAGAACAACTGCGCAAAGATTTTAACGATGCCATGACCAATGAAAATGCCGTCTTCCCACAACTCTCAACTGATGTGGCTGAAGACGAAGCGGAGGTTAAAATCACTACGACTGAAGGCGATATCACTGTGAAGCTTTTCCCTAAATATGCGCCCCTTGCAGTTGAAAACTTCTTGACCCACGCAAAAGAAGGCTACTACAATGGCTTACTTTTCCACCGTGTTATTAACAACTTTATGATCCAAACTGGGGATCCTAAAAGAGACGGTACGGGTGGCGAATCCATCTGGAAGGGCAAAGACAAATCCAAAGATTCAGGTACTGGTTTTGAGAATGAGTATTCTCCATACCTTTACAACCTTCGTGGAGCCCTTGCCATGGCCAATTCTGGTCCAAATACCAATGGTAGTCAATTCTATATCAACCAAAATAAGGATGATATTTCAAGTAAACTCCCAACTGACCGCTTCCCAGCTAAGATCATCGATGCTTATAAAAATGGTGGAAATCCAACCCTCGATGGTGGTAACTACACTGTCTTTGGCCAAGTGATCGATGGCATGGATGTGGTCGATAAAATCGCCTCTGCCGAAACTGATGATAAGGACAAACCAAAAACAGACATCAAGATTGAAAAAATCGAGATCTTAAAAGACTATAATTTCAAGAAATAATGAAAAGAGAACCAAACGGTTCTCTTTTTCTATCAAATGTAAATTTTTCTTAGAAACTTTCCTTAGGTGAGTACGGACGTCAGCGAACTTCTGCGAAGTTCCATGACTAATTATTGAGCCTAAGGTCTCAATAATTCCGTGTGCCTGAAACAAATCTGTTTCAGGCACTTTTCTCACTGCGGAATGTTTCGGTCATTACTTGACTAAATTTAAAAATAGAATCATTTAGATTTTTTGAATTACTTGTGCCGCCTTATGTAAACAACAAAATTTCTTCATTCTAAAAAGCGAGACAAGTTTCTCTTTTTGTCTTTACGTCAATTCATTAAAGTCCCAGATTTGGTCCATCCAGCCTTCATAGAAGTCTGGCTCGTGGCAAACCATGAGAATCGATCCCTTGTACTCTTTCAGAGCCCGTTTCAATTCTTCTTTGGCATCCACATCCAAGTGGTTGGTCGGCTCGTCTAGTACCAAGACATTATTTTCACGGTTCATCAAGAGACAGAAGCGTACCTTGGCTTGCTCCCCACCGGATAACACCTGAATTTGGCTCTCGATATGCTTGGTGGTCAAGCCACAGCGGGCAAGAGCTGCACGAACTTCTGCTTGGTTCAGAGCCGGAAAGGCATTCCAGACTGCCTCAAGCGGTGTCTGACGATTGCCACCTTCAACTTCTTGCTCAAAGTAGCCAAGCTCTAGGTAATCTCCACGCTCGACTTCACCAGCGATTGGTGGGATGATTCCCAGCAAGCTCTTCAAGAGAGTGGTTTTCCCGATTCCGTTAGCCCCGATGATGGCCACCTTTTGATTGCGTTCAAAGGTTAGGTTCAAAGGCTTGGTCAAAGGACGGTCATAGCCAATCTGGAGATCCTTGGCCTGGAAGATAAAGCGACCAGGAGTCCGGGCATTTTTAAATTCAAAGGATGGCTTTGGTTTCTCACTTTGCAACTCAATGAGTTCCATCTTGTCCAGCTTCTTCTGACGAGACATGGCCATATTCCGTGTAGCCACACGCGCCTTATTGCGGGCTACGAAATCTTTCAAATCAGCAATCTCTTTTTGCTGACGCTCATAAGCCGCTTCCAATTGCGATTTCTTCATTTCATAGACTTCAAGGAATTGGTAGTAGTCTCCGGAATAGCGGCTTAACTGCTGATTTTCCACATGGTAGACGATATTGATCACATCATTCAAGAAAGGAATATCGTGGGAAATGAGGACAAAGGCATTTTCATAGTTCTGCAAGTAGCGTTTAAGCCAATCGATATGCTCCGCATCCAAGTAGTTGGTTGGCTCATCCAAGAGAAGGATATCTGGTTTTTCAAGAAGCAATTTAGCCAAAAGGACCTTGGTCCGCTGCCCACCTGACAAGGAGGTCACATCCGTATCCATCCCAAAGTCCATAACCCCAAGAGCACGCGCCACTTCATCGATCTTGGCATCCAAGGTATAAAAATCACGACTTTCTAGACGCTCTTGGAGTTCTCCTACTTCTTCCATCAAAGCATCGACATCGGCTCCCTCTTCCGCCATGGCCATATAGAGGTCATTGATGCGAGCTTCAGCTGTGAACAACTCATCAAAAGCGGTCCGTAAAACATCGCGAACCGTTTGTCCTTCTTCTAAGACCGAATGCTGGTCCAAATAACCTGCCGTCACATACTTAGACCACTCCACCTTTCCTTCGTCAGGTTGCATCTTACCAGTCACGATGCTCATGAAGGTCGATTTCCCCTCACCATTGGCTCCGACCAGACCGATGTGCTCTCCCTTTAACAAACGGAAAGACACATCCTCAAAAATCGCCCGGTCCCCAAAACCGTGACTCAAATTTTTCACTTCTAAAATACTCATGCTTGACTCTCTTTCATTGATTTCACTCGTATGATTATATCATCTTCACTGCAAAATGAAAAGGGAGCCCAACTCCCTTTTCATTTACAAATCTAAGTCTGCGTATGGTTTCCGGTAACCTACTTGAACCACTTTTCCGTCTTTGACAAGTAGGGGGCGCTTGATCAGCATACCGTCGCTAGCCAAAAGATTCGCTGCTTCTTCTATTGTCAGTTGATCCACCTTATCTTTCAAACCGAGTTCCCGGTATTTCATCCCGCTGGTATTAAAGAAAGATTTGATCGGTAGGCCAGACGCTGCTATCCAGTCCTGTAATTCTTGACTAGTCGGTGTTTCGGTTACAATATTTTGGCTCTGAAACTCACATTGGAGACCGTCCAATTCTGATTTAGCTTTTCGACAAGTCGAACATTTTGGGTATTCAATAAATGTATACATCGATTTTATTTCTCCTTCCAGGTAATTCCTTCGTGTTGTAAGAGCCAGCGTTTGCGATCGAGTCCAGACGAATAGCCCGTCAGTTGTCCATCTTTTCCCATCACACGGTGGCAAGGGACTAAGATCGTCAAGGGATTGCGTCCAACAGCCTGTCCTACGGCTTGGGCTGAACCACAAGAAAGATCCTGGGCAAGCTGGCCATAGGTCTTGGTCTCACCATATGGGATCTCTCGCAATAACCGCCACACCCGCTCTTGAAAGGCTGTCCCTTGCGGTGCTAATGGAAAGCTGATAGCGATTGGATCCCCAGCAAAATAGTGGTCCAACCACTCCTTCACCTTCTCATGGTAGGGATGGACCTGTTCCAGCGCCCCATAGGGATCAGGCGCCTCTTCTTTCGGATCATAAAAATCAAGCTCAACAAGGCCTTCTTCACTGACAACGATCGAAAGAAGCCCCATAGGGCTTTCATAAAATTGTTTAAGATAGAGAGTCATTGTAGGCTGCTTCCGCTCTTTGGTCCCAGCGGTCCTCTTCTGAGACCACTTGGAATAGACTAGTTTCTGCTTTTCGTTTGATCTTTTGATAAGCCAGACGGACTCCATCAATAGGGACCTTTCCACAATAATGGTAGCCCAATTTTTCAAGCAAATGTTGCATGACCAGATTATCCGGGTGCGTATCGCAACGGAAATCTGGGCCTTTTTCTCCTTCGATTAAACCTTGAAGGAAGGTCTGAGCCACCCCTTTGCCAGCAGCTTCTTTGGCTACAGCGACACGGTGAAAAGTGACATACATATAGTTGTCATGCTCCCACTTGCCATCATAAATCTCATTATAGGCCGCTTCATTTCCCTTGTGGACGGCTGCATAGGCGACGACTTCCTGATCTTCAACCGCCACATAGCCTCGACTTTCTAGAATATCCTCAAAAATGATCTCTTCATCTGGATAGCCATCCTGCCACTGGTCGACCTGTCTTTGAGCCAGGCTTTCCTTGGCATCTTGGATGATTTCCATAATTCGCTTAATCTCATTGGGATAAGCCATTCTAATTTCCATCCTGCTTCCAACCTTTCCTAGTCTTGATGGTAACGAGCATAGAGCTCACTCTTTTGCAGGCCGTATTGTTTGGCGACCTGTTTAATTGCTTGATTTTTCTTCATGCCCTCTTGGACCAAGGTATCGATCTCTTGGATCAAGTCGACCTCTTCTAGGTCTAGCTCTTCTTCCTTGGCTCCTTCGACAATCAAGAGGCACTCCCCTTTGAGAGGATTTTCTTCAAGAAATGCGACTAACTCAGAAATACTGCCGCGAGTATATTCCTCATAGATCTTGGTTAATTCACGAACCAATACGACAGGACGATCCCCATAGACAGCCAACATATTCTCTAGGGTTGCCTTCACTCGATGGGGAGACTCATAAAAGATCTGTGTCTCCGGATAGGCCACTTTTTCTTGGAAAAAGGCCTTTTGTTGCCCCTCTTTGCGAGGCAGAAATCCATAAAAAATATGAGGTTGAGGGGCTAGGCCACTGGCAATCAAACCCGTTATACCTGCACTAGGACCAGGCACAGCTACGACAGGAATCTCGCGTTCAATCGCTGCCTTGACCAAATCATGACCAGGATCAGAAATACTAGGAAGTCCTGCATCTGAGACTTGCGCCACATCCTTTCCGGATTCTAAATGGGCGATCAGATCTGGAATTTTCTCCATGGCATTATGCTCATGAAAGCTAGTCTGGGGTGTCGCAATCTCAAAATGCTTGAGCAAGAGGCCTGTATTTCTAGTATCCTCAGCTGCGATCAAGTCCACATCCTTTAGGGTCTGGACCATGCGGTAACTCATATCCTCCCGGTTACCGATCGGTGTTGGGACCAAGTAAAGCACCCCAGTTTTCTTTTCCCCTTTAAAACTTCGTTGGATCTGCATGCTTACTCCCTAAATAACAACTCGTCACAAAACATACACTCTTCATCGTTCTCACGGCGTTGACCATAGGAATAAGTGCAGATATGAAAACCATCGTTGTAAATACGTTGCAAATTTTCACGACCATGGTGTTGTGACTTTGCGGATGAAGTCTTCTCCACTTCCCCCAAACGCTCTCTCAATTTATCATTTTCTAAGCGAAGAGCTGTATTTTCTTCGATGACTTGTTTCAAATTTTTCTTGATGGCTTCGACTTCAGCCAAGGTGACCAACAAATTCTGAGAGAAGCCGTCTAAAGCATCAAATAATTCTTTTTTATTCATTCTGACTCCTTAACTTTCTAAGCTCAAAACCATATATTCTAGAGCATTTTGAAAAGAAACATTGGCCTTCCACATCCTGCGAGCAAGACTCAATTTCTCAAGCAACTGCTGGGATCTACTCAAGCGCAACTGCTCTTCTAAAGCCAACTCCATCAAACGAAAGGCCTGGCTTTGTTTTTCCTTATCATCTGCTAGGCTCACTAAGCGGGTCACTTCCAAATAAGCACGATTCAAATTGGATTGACAACGTTCGATGAATTGATCACAAACTTTTGCCAGTTCAAAAAACGTAGCATTCTTTTTTTGCTGCTCTGCTTCTTCGAGACTAAAACTAAAACGAGCTACTAGACTTGCCTGTGATTTGATCAAGCCTTCTTTTTCTAGCAGTTCGGTTAGGTAGGCTTGCTTTTTAGGAAAATGGACCTGCTGGGCCCGACTCTTGATGGTCGGTAAGATCAAGTTTTCATCGGATGTCAACAAGAAGAGATAGATCTCACTCTGGGGTTCTTCCATAACTTTTAAGAGAGAGTTGGCCGCATTGGTATGCATCTTATCCGCATCTTGGACGATAAAGACCTGCCGGCTTCCTTCAAATCCTGATTGAGAAAAGTCTTGAACGAGCGAGCGAATGCGGTCGGTCTTAATGATCTGGTTGACTGGACGCACGATCTTTACGTCTGAGAATTCTTCTTCAGCAATCAAGCGACAGGAACGGCATTTGCCACAAGGCCAGACTCCCTGCAAATCTTCGCAAAATTGACTTTGAGCTAGCAAGAGGGCCATCTCAAAACTGGCAAAAGAACCCGTAAAGAGATAAGCATGACTGAGCTGTTTGTGTTCTAAGATCTGGGTGAAGCGCTCCACCAATTCTGGCTGGAGCTGTTGGATCTCTTCTAGCTTCATTTCAATATCCCCAAGCGATTTTCTAAAACAGCCAAAACATCCGCAAAGACTGCCTCAAAGGATTGACTGGCATCGATTTTCACAATGCGCTCTGGTTCCTTTTCATACAAGGCCAAATAACCTTGTCTGACTTTTTGGTGAAGCTCCAATCCTTCCAAATCCAAACGATTGACTTCCCGCTCTTGGTTTTTGGCAATTCGAGCGAGCCCTTCTTCGACATCCAGATCAAAGTAAAGGGTGAGATCTGGTTTAAGACCATCTGTCGCGAATTGATTGAGCCACTCGATATCTTCCACACTCAGACCGCGACCATACCCTTGATAAGCGACCGAGCTATCAATAAAGCGGTCCATCAAGACGATTTTCCCAGCTGCAAGGGCCGGTAAGACACGTTCCACCAAATGCTGCCGGCGACTGGCAATATAAAGCAACAACTCGGTCTTAGCATCCATACTAGTATGGTCTGGATCTAAAATGACTTGGCGTATCTTTTCTGCAATGTCTACACCGCCTGGTTCACGGGTTGTAATAAAAGGAATTCCTTTTTCTTCAAGTAGAGGCAAAACGGCTTCTAGGACCGATGATTTTCCCGCTCCTTCTGGACCTTCAAATGAAATTAATGTACCGTTTACCATAGTATCCTCTTTCTAGTTTTCTTCTTTTTATTTTACCAAAAATAAGGGTAAAAATCTTGTATTTTAGGAGAGAAAATTTTTCAAAGTCATTTTCATTTTTTCACTTTTTTGTTACAATGATCTTATAAAGTTTTAGGAGACAACCTATCATGTTTAAATTTAAAGATATTCTGGCTATCATCTTGGGGGCCGGCATTTTTTCGTTTGGGATCTATTTTTTGGTCATTCCCTTTCACTTCTATGAAGGAGGAGCGACAGGGATTACCTTGATCACCTATTACCTCTTAAAAATCCCCGTATCCCTGATGAACTTACTGATCAATATCCCTCTCTTCGTTCTGGCTTGGAAACTGCTGGGCAAGAAATCTCTTTACCTGAGCTTACTTGGGACTTTCTCGGTTTCGGCATGGATGGCAATTTTTGAGGCCATGCCCCTCAGCCACCACTACCATCACTTTATCTTTACAGCCTTTAAAGGAGATATTCTGCTTGCCTGTATCGCCTCAGGGGTTGTCCTTGGTTTAGGTCTAGGGATCATCTTCAATGCTGGGGGAACTACGGGAGGAACTGATATCCTCGCTCGCATCTTTAACAAATACACTTCCCTCACCATGGGAAAACTCATGTTGATTGTAGATGCCATTGTTCTGACAACTGTGGTCATTGTCTTCCAAGATGTCCGTACGGCTATGTATACCCTCTTCTTTATCCTGATTGACACCCTTGTGATCGACTTGATTGGAGAAGGTGGTTTTGCTGGAAAAGGCTTCCTTATCGTCACATCTAAACCAGAAGAAATTGCCCAAAAAGTATCTGACGACCTGGGTCGCGGGATTACCTTTATCCGCGGGATGGGCTACTACAGCCGCAAGGACCTGGATATCGTCTACTGTGTCGTTTCGCGGAATGAGATGAAACAAATGAAAGACATCATCAATCAGATTGATCCATTCGCCTTCATCACCATTTCTGAAGCCCATGAAATTCTCGGCGAAGGCTTTACTTTAGATAAAGAAAAACAACCCATTAATCGTTAATAGAAAAAATAAGGCTAGATTCTCATCTAGCTTTGTTTTTCTATTTACGATTTTCCTTAGGTGAGTACGGACGTCAGGTGAAATTATCCAGTGGATGATTTCAGCAATACAGGAAGTTCCATGACTAAATCAAGATACAATCCGCGACCCGTATTCAATTAGTTTTGAGCCCCTTCGCTTTTTAATTTCTAAGCTCAGGCTAAAACAGTTCCCCAAACTGTTTTACTCTCAAAAATTCCGAGAGCATGAAACAAGTATGTTTCATGCTCTTTTCTCACGGAAGAAAATCTTAGAATACACGTCATGATTAATAAAATCATAATTATTTTTATAGAATTTATTAGGTTACCTTATACAAAAATCAGACTGGATTGTCATCCAGCCTGATTTTTTTAAATTGCTTTTGCGGTTGTTCGAGTGATTTCATCGACTTTCAAACCGTTGGCTTCAAATTTACTACGGATTCCTTCTAGATCTGTCACCCCATCAATTTGAACTTCGATAACCACACGGTCGTCTTTGGTTGGGATATTGACTGTATTGGCGATGTTATACCCCTCTTCTACAATCAAGTGAATGATTTGTTCTAGAACGCCAACCTTATCTTCTGTCACAAAGCGAACACGAACTCCTTCTTCTCCATAACCGGATACTTCAAGAAAGGCACGGAAAATATCACGGTCTGTGATGACACCGGATACTTGGTCATTGTCCACGACTGGAAGAATTCCCACCTTGTTCTTATACATGAGGTAGGTCGCATCTTCTAGGCTCGCAAATTTAGAGACGGTAATGACATCGCGAAGCATGACATCTTTGACCTTGGTCTTGTTCAACAGATAGTTCATCTCGAAAATTGACAAACTTGTTGCTTTAGATGGACTTGCTTCTGCAATCGTACCTTCTGTCACCAAACCAACCAATTTATCATTTTCAATGACTGGCAAACGGTGCAAACCTTGTTCGCGCATCAAATCTGCCGCGTGGGCAATTGTAGTATCTGGACTAATGTAAACCACTTTACGTGTCATAAAATCTTTAACAGCCATAACAAGTTCTCCTATGCTTTTATTAGTTTTATTATACTTGATTTTAAGAATGATTTCAAACGCTTTCAGCAGTTTTCTCTTGTTTTCAAAATTTAGAAAAATCAAACACACGTACCTTTTTATGCAACATTTAATCTTGTAAACTAATCTTAGTCACTAGTAACCGATTTATTAGAAGATAAGGAAAGTACAAATACCACAATGGATAATAATAAGAATATACCCCAGGCAAACTGAGAGTTCCACATAGATAAACTTGTAAATAAAATAGTTGCTATTGGCATTGATAATACTGATATAACCTTAAAAAAACTACTAGTTTGTGCAAGAATATCCGGTGGAAGTTTTGCCATTAAGAGACTATTTAATTTGGGATTTACCTTACTACTAAGATACATCATGAATGCCAACACACTAAAGGAAATAATTTCCAAACCATTTATCCAACCACATATTCCTATGACTATTAATAATCCACTATCTATTTGAAGTATTTTAATAAGTGATAGTTTAGAAAAATAATCATTAGGGGTCATTCCACCAATTAGGGCTGAAACAAATAATATTGTTTGAAGTAAAAATACCGACTGAGCAAAAGATAAACCAAAAGGAGTTATTTCTGTAAATTTCAGATTGTACATTATTAAAATAGCACTGCCTAACGAATTTAATCCTAAAATTGAAAAAATCATTAGACCAAAACGTACTTTCTCTTGATATTTAAATATACTTTTACTATTTTTGTAAAGGTTCTTAAGTTGTGAGATAAACCCATTTTCTGGTGAATAATTAACTTCTGGATGTGTCAATTGTCTTTGGATTTTAAGCAATACCATCGATGATAATAAGAAACTTATAGCATTTATCGTAGCTAAAAAGAAGAAATTATTATGAGAAATCGTTAGTAACCAAACTCCCAAAGTTTGACCAGAAATCAAAGTTATTTGACTAATTACTTGATCAAAAGAGTACGCTTCCATCAGCTCTTCTTCGGGAATGTGGGACTGAAACATGGGTAATACTAAGCCTCTTCTGTACTCTGCAATACAATCTGATAGGATGTTAATGAAACATACAATCGAGAAAACTAGCCATGAATTTTCTTTCGATAAGAACGCAACCATAATAAATAATACTGCTTGTATATATCCTAATAATAGCAACCACAATTTCTTATTCTTTGTTTTGTCAGCCTGCATTGCAATAAAAAGAGCACAAATCGTTGGAATATATTGTATAAAACTTGCTACACCAACCGCCAATTTACTATTCGCCATACTTGCTGCAAAAACTACAAAAACAAGATTATAAATAGTTGATCCTAAATCATCGAAGAAACTAGACAAGACCAGATTCCTAAAAAAAATATTTCTTAAAAAAACTTTCATCTGCTATACCTTTCTAGTAGAAACTTGATATACATAACTTCATTCAAATAAAAAAATATTTTTAAGTTTTTCAGAATTACTTTTTCTTTTATATGAATTAACGAAATATCGAAGTATTTAATTGTTATATCTAAATATAGTTTACTACTAAATTTTAAATATTTAACAGAGTTTCAAATATGAAATATCCTATCTCATACATCTGATCTTTTGCCTAATTTATATGTATCCCAAACTGGTCCAATTTTACCTCTAAAATATTAATCAGTTGACTATCACCAACAACTCGAAGAGACTCTATAAATTGTTTAATTTCCTTTTTAGAATTTTTTGACTTTAAGTAACCATTTACTAATTTTAAAAATTTCAACAACATGATTTCTAGCATATCATATGGGAAAAGAAGCTTTTCTAGCTCGAGTATAAACAATGGAACTTGAGTATCAATTTTTCTTAAAATTAATTCGCCAATTAAATTTATGTACGTTAATTTTAAAGAACTTAAATTGTGTTTAAGAAAATTATAATCTTTAGTCCTTTCCGCAAGCTGATCTCCAAAAAATAATAAATCTTCATCAGAAATTAAAGTCATTGTATTTCCAAATACATATAATTCAAACCATGTCCAAGATTCAATTGAAAATAGATAATCTACCAATACTTTTCTATCTTCTATATTTATTTCATAGTTTTGATCTAATGAATGAATCGCATTTTCAATAATAAACGACTGAATTCTTTGATATTGATCCGTCTCTTCACTCTGTAATACTTCGGTTAATAGATACTCTAATCCTTTAATATCCTGTTTCAAAAATAAAGTGGATATCTTCTTACCTAAAATAATATCTTTAGGTAATTCATAATTATTTAATTTATGGCCAAACTCTTCAAAAGTCATGTGAATTGATTCTATCGCTATTAATAATTTATCAGCACTTAACATTGTTTGCCCATTCTCAAATTTAGACAATTGTGCTATGCTTAATCCTTTTCTAGCAACATCCTTTTGTTTTAAGCCTCTGGCGATTCTTAGTTCCTTATATAATTCACCCAATTGAATTTTTCGATCTATATGCATAACTTATTATCCATTTCAGTCATTAGTAATTACGTTTATTTTACCAAATTAATAAAGGAAATTATATATTTTAAATTATTTTACTAAGAAAAAATCTCAGCCAGTACAAATGAAAAAAGAAAGGCCTTCAGGACCTTTCTTTCGAACATATTCAAACTGTTTTTCCTATAAAATTAGATTAATGTTTCTTCATAATAGAAATTATGCTATTTTTGAATCATTAGGAGTATATAGAAACTTTCCGCCGTGAGAAAAGTGCTTGAAACAAGATTATTTCAAGCACTCGGGAGTTTTGAGACCTTAGGCTCAAAACTAAGTCATGGAACTTCGTAGAAGTTCGCTGACGTCCGTACTCACCTAAGGAAAGTTTCTAAATTATCTTTGTCATCAATCCGAAGAAAGGTCTTCAGGACCTTTCTTTTTAATATTCTAGTGAACTTTAGAAATCTTATCCACCAAGGTAGGCCTTGCGGACTTCTTCTGAGGCTAAGAGTTCTTTTCCTGTTCCGGTAAGAACGACTTTCCCTGTTTCCAAAACATAACCGCGGTCTGCGATGGCAAGAGCCTTGTTGGCATTTTGCTCGATCAAGAGAACCGTTGTCCCTTGTTTTTGGATATCTTGGATGATATCAAAGATTTCTTGGATAAAGATTGGAGCCAATCCCATAGAAGGTTCATCCAGAAGCAAGAGTTTTGGCGTTGACATAAGTGCACGACCCATTGCTAGCATTTGTTGTTCCCCACCAGATAGGGTTGCTGCATCTTGGTTCTTCCGTTCTTCCAAACGTGGGAAACGGGAGAAGACTTTCTTCAAGTTAGCTTGATTTTCTTCTCGATCTTTCTTCAAGAAAGCTCCCATCTCCAAGTTTTCCATAACAGTTAAGCCTGGAAAGACGTGGCGGCCTTCTGGAACTTGAGAGAGTCCTGCTGCTACAATCTTTTGAGCCGGAACCTTTTGAATCTCCTGACCCAAAAACTCAATTTTTCCAGCACTTGGACGCACCAAACCTGAAATGGTACGAAGAATAGATGTTTTCCCAGCACCGTTAGCACCGATAAGAGAAACAACTTCCCCTTCGTTTACCTCGAAACTGACATCACGGACAGCCTGGATCATGCCATAGTGTACAGAAAGATTTTCAACTTTTAACATAGACATTAGGCTTCACCTCCTAGATAGGCTTCGATTACGCGTTTGTTGGTCTTGATTTCATCTGGCGTACCATGGGCAATCAAGCGACCATATTCCAATACATAAATCCGTTCTGTTACTTCCATGACCAAGCTCATATCGTGCTCGATCAGCATGATCGTAATATTAAATTCTTTTTGAATGCGACGGATCAATTGGGTCAATTCTGCTGTTTCTTGAGGGTTCATCCCTGCAGCAGGTTCATCCAAGAAGAGGATTTTTGGCTCTGTCGCAAGGGCACGAACGATCTCCAAGTGACGTTGTTGTCCGTAAGCTAAGTTTTTGGCCAAGGTATCTGCTTCTTTTTCCAAACCAAAAATCGCTAACAATTCAAGGGCTTTCGCTTTCAAAGCTTCTTCATTCTTGTAATAGCTTGGCAAGCGGAAAAGACTCGCAAAGACATGTGGTTTGTGGTGATTAGCAAAGGCAATCAAAACATTGTCCAAAACGCTCAAATCTTTAAAGAGACGAATATTTTGGAAAGTCCGTCCCAGACCACCTGCAGCGATTTTATAGGGTGCTTTACCATTTAGCAGCTGAGCATCTAAGGTAATGGTTCCTTCACTTGGTTCATATACCCCTGTTAGGAGGTTGAAGAGGGTTGTTTTACCGGCACCGTTGGGTCCGATCAACCCAACCAATTCCCCTTCATTGAGTTCCATGGTCACATCCCCAACGGCTGTCAAACCACCAAAGTTTTTTGTTAAATTTTTTACTTCAAGAAGTGCCATTAGTTAGCCTCCTTTTTTGAGAGTAGTTTTTTCAAGCTGAATTCCCATGTTCCAAGAAGACCACCTGGACGGAAGATCATCACGAGAATCAAAGCCAATGAGTAAATGATCATACGTACACTTGAGAAGTCTTGAAGCACCATATTCAAGATACCCAAGACGATGGCTGCTACAACTGTTCCTGACATTGATCCCAAACCACCAAACACGACAATGATCAAGACATTAATGGTATTGGTGAAAGAGTAATCTTTAGGAACAACAGAGCCGATAAAGCCAGCTTGGAGAGATCCAGCAATCGCCGCTGTGATCGCACCAAATACAAAGGCGATGACTTTGACTTTGGTCGTATTGATCCCAACAGATTCTGCTGCGATTTCATCTTCACGGACAGAAAGGGTAGAGCGCCCAATTGGACTGCGTAAGAAGTTAATCGTAAAGATCGTTGTAATGACGACAAAGAGGTAAACCAATTGCCAAGTTGTAAAGGCTGGCAAACCAAGGATCCCAGCAGCACCATTTGTTAGAGTACCACCATTAACGATCAAGATCCGGATGATTTCAGAAACCCCAAGTGTCGCAATCGCGAGGTAGTCCCCTTTCAAACGAAGGGTTGGAACCCCAACGATCAAGGCAACGACACCAGCAATCAAAGCACCTAAAACCATCGCACCAAAGAAAGCCCCGTAGGTTGGTGATTTGGAACCGAGAATGGCTGCAGAGTAGGCACCAATCGCCATAAATCCGGCATGCCCGAGTGAGAATTGACCTGAGAAACCAACAATGAGGTTCAAGCCAACCGCAAGGATAATATTAATTCCGATTTGTTCTAAAATTTGGATATAGAAGAGGTTGAGCACACCCGCTGCAACCAAGACTTGGATCAAGGCAAAACCTGCGACCAAAAGACCAAGCCAGACTAAATTCACTTTTAAATTTTGTTTCATGGCTTACACCTTCTCTTTCACATTTTTACCGAGGATACCTGCTGGACGGATGAGCAAGATCACAATCAAGATGGCATACACAATGGCGTCACGGAAGTCTGAAAGACCGATCGCTGTAGCAAAGGTTTCCAACAAACCGATAACAAATCCACCTAGGGCCGCACCTGGAATGATTCCGATTCCTCCAAGAACGGCTGCGACAAAGGCTTTGATCCCTGGTGTCATCCCCATCAAAGGCTCGATCGAGTTGTAATACAAACCAATCAAGACACCACCAGCACCTGCCAAGGCTGATCCCAAAGCAAAGGTAAAGCTGATCGTACGGTTTACGTTAATCCCCATCAATTGAGCGGCATCACTATCGACAGATACAGCCCGCATGGCTTTCCCCATCTTTGTCTTTTGAATAATAAATTGAAGAGCGACCATCAAGAAAACAGACACTCCCAAGATCATCAACTGAATATTGGAGATTGAAATAGGACCGAAGTTGTAACGAACCGTTTTAATCACTTGCGGGAAGGAACGGGTATTGGCACCGACGAAGAAGACCATCCCATATTCGAGCAAGAAAGAAACCCCGATGGCTGTGATCAAAGCTGCAATCCGAGTCGAATGACGAAGTGGACGATAAGCCAGGTATTCAATTACAACCCCTAAAATAGCTGTCCCAACCATGGCTAGGAGTAAAGCAACAAAGAAGTTCACTTTCCACGAGTTCAATAAGAAATATCCCATAAAGGCACCTACCATGTAGATATCCCCATGGGCAAAGTTGATCAATTTGATAATTCCATACACCATGGTATAACCAAGGGCCAAGAGTGCATAGACACTTCCCAAGATTAGACCGTTCACTAATTGCTGGAGCATTTGAACCATCCTTTCTAACAATAAAGAGCGAGGCCAGGAATTTTCATTCTCCCAGCCTCTTGTACAAACAACAAATGATAATTATGGTTTAACAGACTCAACTGATTTGACTTTACCATCTTTCAAGCCAATCATAAGAGCTGATTTAACCGGGTTGTGGTTCTTGTCAATTGACATTGTACCAGTCACACCTTCCAAGTCTTTCAACTTCGCAAGGTTATCTTTCAATTCGACAGAGTTCTTAGCACCTTTAGATGCTTCTGCAACCATGTAAACTGAATCATAAGCCAAAGCTGCGAACATTGAAGGTTCTTCATTGTATTTCGCTTTGTAAGCTTCTACGAATTTCTTGGCTTTATCAGTCATTTCACCTTCAGTAGAGAATCCAGCTACGTAGTAGATGTCTGTAGCTGCAGCAGGTGTTGCTTGTTCAACGAACTTAGCATCGCTAAATCCATCACCACCAATGATTGGTTGTTTGATTCCCATACCACGCGCTTGGTTTACGATCTTACCAGTTTCTGTGTAGTAACCTGGAAGAACAATCGCATCGAAGTCTTTATCTTTGATTTTTGTAAGGGCAGCTTGGAAGTCTGTATCCTTAGATTGGAAGGTTTCCGTTGCTACGATTTCACCTTTGTAAGATTTCTTGAAGGCTTCAGCAATCCCTTTCGCATAGTCAGATGAGTTATCGTAGTAAAGAACGACTTTCTTCGCTTTCAAGTTATCCGTTGTGTATTTAGCAATGATTTTTCCTTGGAAGCTATCGATAAAGGTTGCACGGAAGAGGTAATCTTGACCTTTTGTCAAATCATCTTGAGTTGCAGATGGTGTGACCAATGGAACACCTGCTTTACCAGCGTTGGCAACCGCTGCTGCAGTAGCACCTGAAGTTGCAGGTCCTACAAGAGCGTTCACTTTTGATTGGGTCACAAGGTTTGTTGTAATAGTAGCTGCTTCAGCTGTTTCAGATTTGTTATCTTTATCTGTGACAACGATCTTCTTACCGTCAGCTCCACCCTTAGCGTTGATTTCATCAACGGCTAATTGAGCACCTTTTTGTTCAGCGCTACCGTAGGCTGCTACTTCACCAGTTTTTTCAAAGTTAAAACCGACTTTTAGTTCCTTGCCGATTTCGTTACCAGTTGTGTTTGAACCTGAAGTAGAAACTTCACCACAAGCAGCAAGAAGAGCGACACTTGCAAGGGTTAAAAATGAAAGAGCAAATTTTTTCTTCATTTGTAATGATCTCCTTAAATGAATCTTAAAATAAATACATTAAGAATATACCGAATTATCTGACAATTGTCAATAAAAAAAGCGCAATCCATCAAATGATTGCGTTTTCTAACCTTCTGTGACCACAGATGGGGTCTCCAATCGTTGCAAACTCCCCACAAAATCTGTATCTAAATCTTTGAGATGGCAAGGCAAGACCTTTTTGACATAACGTTCTTTCTTTAAGTCTTCCATGACTTGATCGGCCTTGTCACTGTCCACATACAATTGGACATAACGGCATTTCTTAGAATGGTACAAGACATCTCCGACAGATTGTAATTTTTTCCCGTCTCGATTGTAATACAATTTAACAATCAAGCCTGTTCTTTCTTGTTTCTCAAACATGGTCAATCCCTTTCTCGTTCTGTTACTAGTATATCAAATTTCAAGAAAAAGAACTACTCTTTTATAAGAGCAAAAAAAGAGAGTGGGACAGAAATCGGTAATTCGTTAGAATTCGATTTCG